>JAITES010000111.1 GCA_031281925.1 Treponema sp.
GAACTCTGGTGGCCCAATGGTTTTGGAGAGCATCCCCTCTATACGGTGAAGGTAACGCTTTTCTACAAGGGCAGGGAAGTTGACTGCTGGGAACGCCGCTATGGGCTTCGCAGCATGACCGTAAGGATTAAGAAAGACAAATGGGGTGAAAGTTTTGCCCATGAGGTGAACGGAGTTCCCATTTTTGCCATGGGTGCGGATTACATACCCGAAGACAATATCCTTTCCAGGGTAAATCCACAGCGGACACGGAAACTGCTGGAACAGTGCATCGCGGCGAATTTCAACACAATCCGGGTCTGGGGCGGCGGCTACTATCCCGATGATTTTTTCTTTGATATCTGCGATGAACTGGGGCTTATTGTATGGCTGGACTTTATGTTTGCCTGCGCGGTGTATGAATTGACCGACGACTTTGACAAAAATATCCGCGCCGAAGCGGCGGACAATGTGAAGCGTATCCGGCACCATGCCTCTCTGGGGCTTTACTGCGGCAACAACGAAATGGAGATGTTTGTCGATCAGAACATGTGGGTGGATACTCCAAAACAGAAGGCCGACTATATCAAGATGTATGAATACATCTTCCCCCAGCTTTTGAAGGAATACGATCCGCAGACTTTCTACTGGCCTGCCAGTCCCTCTTCCGGGGGAAGCTTCGACAAACCCAACGATCCCAACCGGGGAGATGTACACTACTGGGATGTGTGGCACGGAAACAAGCCTTTCAGCGATTACCGGAACTACTTCTTCCGTTATGTTTCCGAGTTCGGCTTCCAGTCTCTCCCTGCCCTTAAAACCGTTGAGGCATTTACCGAACCGGGGGACAGGAATTTTTTCAGCTATGTGATGGAAAGGCACCAGCGGAACAATGCGGCAAACGGGAAGATTATGAACTACATGTATCAGACTTTTCTTTACCCCAGCAGTTTTGAAACGCTGATCTACGCTTCCCAGCTTCTCCAGGCCGAGGCGATCAGGTATGGGGTGGAGCATTTCCGCCGTAACCGGGGCCGCTGCATGGGAGCCATCTACTGGCAGCTCAACGATATATGGCCGGTAACTTCCTGGGCTTCGGTGGACTACTACTTCCGCTGGAAGGCGCTGCACTACTACGCACGGCGTTTCTTCCAGCCGCTGATGATCTCCTGCCACGAGGAAGGCCTCTTGACCCAGGAGCCTGACGCCAACAAGCAGCCGCTCTTAAAGGCAAAAATCGAAAAGAGTTTCCGTCTTTCTGTTGCCAACGAAACCCTTAAAGACCAGAAGCTTACGGTAAAATGGGAAATCCGGGACAGGAACGCCAAGGTGTTGAAGGAAAAGACTATTCCTGTCAAGGTACAGGCCCACAGTTCCCTCTGGCTCGACAAGGTAATAGTTCCGGAGATAAAGTCCGGAAGTCCGGCCAAAGCTTCCTCTCTTGATGATGAATACCTAAGCTATCATCTCTACGATGGCAAGGAATGTATCAGCGAGGGAACGGTTATCTTCAGTCTGCCGAAGTTTTTCCACTGGCAGGATCCCGCTCTCAAGTGCACGGTAAACGGCGACAGTATCACTGTCAGCGCCTCGGCCTATGCAAAGAGTGTTGAGATTCTCAATAAAAACGAAGACCTTGTCCTTTCGGATAACTACTTCGACATGAACGCAGGAACCAAAACGGTAAAGATCCTCTCCGGGAAACCGGAAGGATTGAAGCTGCGGAGCGTGTTCGATATAAAGTAACGCGGCGCCGGCGGGCGGTCTAATAGACCGCAAGGATAGCCATAAGCCTTTCTTTGCTGATCGAACGGAGGAAGTTTGCCAGCCGGGGGCCCTGATCCTTGCCGATGAGGGCCTGGTAGCTTGCCCGGAAGAGGGCCTTGCCTTCAAGACCGGCGCTTTCCGCCGCCCGGTAGATAGCCTCGGCGCAGCTTTTGTCGTCGTTAAATTTTTCAATCCCCGCAACCACCTGATCCCGCAAGGCCCGCAGCCCCGCTGTTTCTTCTTCGCTCAAGGCCGCCTTCTCTCCGGCATTGCGCAGACGGAAACGGAATTCGTCCGGGGCACATTCTTCCGCCCAGTATTTTGCGCAGACCGCCCTGGCTCTGAGCGCGGGAAGCTGTTCATTCGAACAGGAAATGTTTGCCAGGGCCTGTTCGATGTCGCCGTCCGCAATCTGGATAAGGTTACACAGATGCCGGAAGGGTATCTGGCAGGGCGGAATTGAAGGCATAAGGGTTTTGCCTTCGTCGTCTACCATTGTTTGGGAGAACTCATAAATTCTCTTTTCCCGTTGATACGTTGCTTCATCCTTTGCCGCTTCCAGCTTCCAGGCAATCCTTTCGGTCTTGTCGTAGTCTTCGTAAATTTTTATCACATCAAGATCGAAGGAGATGGTAAATTCCGTGTTGGGCCGCGTCCCGGCAAAAAGATAGCGCACCAGTTCCGGCGTATAGACCCGGAGAATATCCCGGAGGTCCACTACCTTCCCTTTGGAACTTGACATTTTTCCTGCGGAACCCTTGATGCCGATAAAGTCGTAACGGAAGCTTACCGGCGCTTCGTGATTGTACACATCCTTGCAGACATGACGGCCCGTATCAAAACTGCCGCCCTGACTGTGGTGATCCTTGCCCGCAGGTTCAAAGTCCACATCTTCAAAATCCCAGCGCATGGGCCAGTCAACCCGCCAGCCGAGTTTGACTCCCTTGGATGTTTGCAGATCCGTTGTTTCACTGTGGCCGCAGGAATTGCAGTGATAGCTCAAGCCCCATTCGCCGTCCCAGCCGTCAATATCGGTATCATCCCTGTTGCACTTGTCGCAGAAGACGCTGACCGGCCACCATTCACCCTG
>JAITES010000132.1 GCA_031281925.1 Treponema sp.
CAGGGTCTGCATGTTTGCGGCCTCGGCCATGCTGGGCTTTGGTCAGGGTTTTCAGCCGGTGTGCGGTTTTAACTACGGGGCAAAACGTTACGACAGGGTAAAGAAGGCGTTCTGGTTCTGTGTGCGGCTGGCGGTCGGCGCGCTTTTTGTCATTTCCATTGCCATGGCTGTCTTTGCACCGCAGATCATCGCCCTCTTCCGCAGGGACGATCCTGAGGTTATACGCATAGGGGCTCTGTCCCTGCGGCTCCAGTGCATCAGCATTCCTCTTTCCGCATGGGTTGTGATGAACAACATGATGACTCAAACCATCGGTAAATCTTTTGAGGCGAGTATTTTGGCCGTAAGCCGTCAGGGGCTCTTTCTTATCCCGGCAATTTTTATTCTGACTCCCCTGCTGGGGCTTTTGGGCATACAGCTCTGCATGCCGGTGGCAGATATTCTGTCATTTTTCCTCGCCATACCCATTTCTGCAAAGATTCTGCGGGAGATGAAGTAGGTCCGTAAAGCCACCGGCCTAAGTACATGAAGAACCCGGAAGTAAGTCCATGGGCATGAACCCGCCTGCGAACCAGCCGCTTACGAAGCTGCTTCGGTACGAATATGTTTTTCCAGTTCCCGGCGCAGTGTTTCTGCCGCTTCCTCTTCGCTGCCCGCCTCCACCCAGACTGTTTCAGGTAAAGAGGAGAAGTAGGTGATCTGCCGTTTGGCGTAGCGGCGGCTGTTTTGGGCGACAAGGCCCTCTATGGCGGAGAGGGGAAGATCCTTTGCATTTCCGGCCTGAGCCTGCGAAAAACGCCAGAGAACTTTACCGTTTTCCCGTTCTTCCGTAAAAAATTCCCGGTAGCCTATGGCCCGCAGGCCCGGATCGGCAGGGCTGAAGCCTGAATTGAAGAGGGCCTCCACTTCGGCGGGAAGGCCCCTGAGGAACATCTCTCTTGTACGGGCGTCGATGCGGCGGTACAGATCCTCCCTCTCCCGTCTGAGGCCCGCTATAAAAAAGCTATACTGCCTTTCCGTCCTGTTTTGCCTGAAGGAACTCAGGGGCCGGCCTGTCAGCCGGAAGACCTCCAGCGCCCTGCTGAGGCGGTAGGTATCGTTAAGGTGAATCCGGGCGGCGCTTTCCGGGTCACATGCGGCCAGTTCCTCCATGAGGGCGGCCGCCCCCTTTTGGGCAAGATCGGCCTTCACCGCCGCGCGGATTTGGGGATCCGAGGGGGGGGATTCGGGGAGGCCCCGGATAAAGTTTTTCAGGTAAAAGCCGGCTCCCCCGGAAACTACCGGAAGCTTCCCCCGGCGGTAAATGTCCCGGCAGGCTTCACCGGCCAGACGCACAAAGTCCCCGACATTGAACTGTTCGGAGGGTTCCCGTATGTCAATAAGGTGATGGGGCAGCGCCGCCCGTTCCGCGGCCGAAGGCTTGGCCGTTCCGATGTCCATGCCCCGGTAGACCTGCATCGAATCAGCGGAAACCACTTCCGCGGGGCAGAGGGAAGCCGGGCCCGTAAAAAGACGGTACAGGATACCGGTTTTTCCCGATGCGGTAGGCCCAAAGAGGACAAAAACAGGGAACACGGGCCCTACACTTCCGGTATATGCAAAGCGCCGGGCAGGCTATTCTTCAAGCCGGAATTCCACTTCCTTGGTAAAAACCTGCCGGGCGGCGAGGGAGACAACCTTGCCGTCGTTCTCCTCAATTTCCGGGTCTTTCAACATGGAAAGCTGATAGGAACGGCGGGAAGCGGCGGAGGTGATCTCGTACATGTTTTCGTTATATTCAATAAGTTCTTCCAGGGGGAATATCATAATATAAAAAATACAATTATTTTAAAAAAATGTAAAGGGGAAGGAATTGAGAAACAGCCCTGTACACCCTTTCCAGAACTCCCGTTTCCTACTATCATGATAGTGGAGGTATTTTATGCCTGTATTCAGCCCCCCAAAAGGGGGAAAATGGTTTTCACCGGCCGTGGTCGGAATCGCAGTCGCTGTGATTGTGGTGATTATTTTCCTGGCAACCAGCATCTATTTTGTTGATCAGACCGAGGAGGCTGTTGTTACCAGATTCGGGAAGTACCTCGATACCGGGGGCCCCGGCCCCCACATCAAACTTCCCTTCGGTATAGACAAGAACTACAATGTAAATGTCAAAACCGTACAGACCGAACAGTTCGGTTTCCGCACGCTTTCAAGCGGCATCCAGTCTACCTATTCCGGAGACACCAGCGAAGCTACCATGCTCACCGGGGATCTCAACATCATTGATGTTGAATGGATCATCCAGTACCGCATCATAGACCCCAAAGCCTGGGTTTTCAATGTTCAGGAGAGATCCCGGACTATCCGGGACGTGAGCCGCTCGGTAATCAACATGCTGGTAGGCGACAGGCCGATCATGGACATCATGGGCTCCGAGCGGAGCGCCATTGAGGCGGCGGGTACGGATATTATGAATGAAACTTTCCGGGGTTATGGTCTTGGGATCAATGTCATTGCCGTAAAGCTCCAGAACATCGATCCGCCTTCCGGGGTGCAGGAAGCTTTTGACGATGTGAACAAGGCGGAGCAGGACATGAACCGGCTGATCAACGAAGGCCAGCAGGCCTACAATGCCGAAATTCCCCGGGCGCGGGGCGAGCGGGAGCGGCTCATTCAGGAAGCCCAGGGTTACGCTACCGAGCGGGTGAACAAGGCCAGGGGGGACGTGGCGCGTTTCCTCTCCGTGTACGAAGAGTACCGCCGGGCTCCGGAAGTTACCCGGCAGCGTCTCTACTATGAAATGGTTGAAGATGTCTTTGCCGATGAGGAAAAAACAATGCTCATCGACAGAAATTTTGAAAATTTCCTGCCTCTGCGGGATCTGGGTTCAGGAAGGGCTTCGAGCGGAATTTCCGGGGGAGAGCGTTAATATGAAAAAATTTGTCAGCACCCTTATCGTTTTGGCCGTCATCCTCATAGGACTACTCATCGCAAACCCCTTCTATATTATCGATGAAGGCGAACAGGCCGTTATCGTTCAGATGGGCCGCCTTACCGATGTTATCACCGACGCCGGTTTCCATGTAAAGGTGCCCTTCATCGACGATGTGGTACGCTATCCCAAACGTATTCTTGCCTGGGACGGGGAAGCCAAGAGTATGCCCACGCGGGAGAAACAGTATATCTGGGTTGATGTGACTGCCCGCTGGCGGATCTCCGATCCGAAAAAATTCTATGAATCGATCACTACAATCGACGGGGCCTATTCAAAACTTGCCGAAGTTATTGATTCGGAAGTCCGTACCGTTGTTGCGGAAAACTACCTCCGGGAAACAGTCCGCAATTCCAACCTGATCCTCGAAAATCCCAGTACCGCGGACAGTCTGGGCATAGGCGACAGTATTGATATGGAACAGATCCCCACCCTCATTCAGAGTGAGGGGAGCAAGGAACCTGTCGCCAGGGGGAGACGGCAGTTGGCGGAAGAGATTCTCTTCCGTTCCAGGCGCATGGTTCCCGAATACGGCATAGAACTCATTGATGTGGTGACCAGGCAGATCCGCTACAGTGACGAATTGACACAGTCCGTATATGCCAGGATGATCAAGGAACGCAACCAGATAGCCCAGGCTTTCCGTTCCGAAGGCGAAGGCAAAAAAGCCGAATGGATGGGACGCATGGATAACGAGCGCCGTTCGATACTTTCCGATGCGTATGAGAAGGCCGAAACGATCCGGGGAACCGCAGACGCCGAGGCCACGAGGATCTATGCGGAAGCCTACAACCAGGATCGCTCTTTCTTCGACTTCTGGCGGGCACTGGAATCCTACAGGACAACCATGCCGAAGTTTGACAAGACGCTGTCCACGGACATGGATTATTTCCGCTATCTTTATTCACCGAGATGATGAACGTTCATATTTTTACATTTGAAACGGAAGGCAAAAAAGTTCTGGGCTTTGATACGGGTCTTGATGCCCAGGGCTTCGCCCAGGCAAAGCTTGCCCAGTTTATTACCGATCAAGGTTTTATCCTCTATCCTGAAGGCAGGAAAGAAATCTGGAAACCTGCCGCGGTGATCGAGATGGATTCCCCCGCTGCTCCCGGAGAGGGAAAGCGCATGATCATCCGGGGGCCGGCTTTTGAGGGAGAAAGGTTTGACAGTATCCTTGAGGATAAGCGGCGCAGGGAGGATGCGCTGGATGCCCTGCGCTTCTGGATACGGGCCCGCCTGAAGGATGAGGCTGTTCCGATCTGGCCGGCCGCGGTGATTGTGCAGGCTTCAGGCGCCATGCTCTTCCCCCCGGATTTCCTCTGTACCCGCTGTCTCCAGGCCGAAGGGAGTGAAGCCCTCTTTGCCGGAAGGGACGCGTATGTCAATCCGGCGCTGAGCGGAGGGGAAGCGGCGGCCTTTTCCGCAGGGGTCATGCTCTACCGCATCTTTTCGGGAAAGCTGCCCTGGGATTTGAGTTCCGCCGAACCGGGGGATATGCTGCATCAGGACATGAACGAAGGGGTATTCCTCCCCGCCCGTCTTGCCGCCCCCGGACTGGATGAAAAGCTGGCTTCCCTCATCGACAGGGCGCTTTTCCCGGGCAAGGGCGGGAAACGCACCGATCTTGGCGAATTTGCCGCTGTTCTTGAAGGCCCTGCCTCATCCTTTGTCAAAACCCTGAGCGAAAGTGAATTTAACGCGCTTGAAGAAGAAAGAAAGAAACTGCAGAAACGCAAGACAGCATCGGTGCAGAGCCGCCGCTTTGTGATCCGGAATTCCACGATCATTGCGGTGATCGCCGTT
>JAITES010000151.1 GCA_031281925.1 Treponema sp.
CCGTTCCCAGCCGAAAAAGGTCCTGGAGAAATCCGGCTTTGCCGGGGAGCTGGGAGCGGAGAACATCGCCTCCACCCTGGAAGACGCCGTTGCCATGACCCAGGACTAAGGTTTGCCACAGTAACGCGAGGGTGTTGTCATCAAAAGGTAACGCAGAGGTAACCAGGCACATTACCCGGCTCATGCCCCGCAACGTTTCCTTACTGGCGGGCAGCTTCCTCAAGAGCCATTTCCCGGCGAACCATACCGCTGATAATCTCTGTGGGAGACTGCTTTGTCTCCAGCATTTTTGCCGTCAAATACTGTGCCGACAACCGGTCAAGAAAAACCATCATGTTGCGGCGCTTGATAAACGGCCCCTCAACACCGGGGCTTACCTCCGGCGTGGTTTTAGTCAAAAGTTCGTCCAGTTCCCATGCTTCCTGTTCAGTCATATCAGACATACTCGTCGCTTTCCTCCACTAAATAATAATACTCTTTCCTGCATTTCATGGCATGAAAGACATTGTAACTTCCGTCCGTCCTGATATTATACATAATTTCAAGTAAATTGCTATTTCGATCAAAACCGATGAGCAGATACTTGTTCCGGAACTTGGGCATCAGGCGGTCAACCAGGGGGAGTTCCAAGGCCCGTAGTATATCTTCTTCGGTTATGCCTTCATGCTGTAAGGCCGACTGGTTGATCGTAACATTCATACCCTTATTATAGCCTATTTCTGTCCCTTTGACGAGTAACGCAAAGTACCTGGCAGGATAAACGCATAGAATTGAAATATTCAAAAAGTCCGCGGATTTTCGCGAATTAGCGCGGATTTTAGGTCCGGCATTCATGTTCTTTTGGGGAAACCCAGCTTTATTCATGGATATGCCGGCGGTAATCATCAAATTATAAAAAAAACGCGAATTTTTCATTTTTTTTCATTTTCATTGAAGCGCCTTGCATCTGAACACCCTATTAAGGGTATCGGAGGTGCGTATGAAGACTTTTGCCTTCAGGCTATGTGCGCTTGTTCTTTTGGGATTGATGTCTGTTTCCTGCAAACGGGAGGCTCAGGTTCTCTCCGGGGCGGAGAGGGCGGAACTGGGGGATGCCGGGCTGACGGGTTTGAATGAGGCTCCGGCTGTCAGTCTGGAAGAGTTGGCGGAGACCGAACGTGCGGGAACCTGGGTAAGCGGTATGGGGCTTCTTGAATCTTCCATTCGGGAGGAGGCCGGGGATTTCGGCGGGGCGCTTATTGCCGCGTACAGGGAGTTGGCTGTTGCCTATGGCCGGGGGCTTATAGCGGAGGAGGCTCTGGCGGAGGGGCTTGCCAATGTGTTGGAAAACCCGGAATTCCGGCGTGAGGGGAGGGAGGATGCCCTGAAGGCCGCCGAAGGGATCGTGGAATTCCGGCGGGGGAATTGGGGCGCGGCCGCGGAACGGCTTAAGCCTTTTGCGGCGGAGGAGGATCCCGACAGTTTTGTCCGCTGGCTGCTTATTGTCTGTGAGATTGAAGGCGGATCAAATAGTGAGGGCCGCAGGGCGGTCTATTCTTCCCTTCGTTCCCGTCATGGGTTTTTTCCGGAGTATTGGCGGCGGGGTATGGATTACTTTTCTTCTTCCGTTCCTGTCGCCGCTTCCTATGCGGAAAACTGTATCAATCTGGCGCCGGAGGGGCCTTTTGCCTCCGACTGCCGCCGTTTTCTGGCTGTTCAGGCGGGGTTAGGCGAGGATGCAGGGGAGGCTTTGAAGACCAGGGCCGAGGCGGAAGCGCTGATACGGGCCGCCGTGGCGGGCGGCAATCCTCTTCTGCTTGCCGGTCTTTTCCCGTTAATCGCTCTGCAGGATAACTCCTATACTTTCGCAGCCCTGGCGCTGCTTGATGAGGCGGCTTCCAGGCCCCTTTTCCGTGACTGGTTCAGTTCCGAGGCGGACAAGGCTCAGGGGAGGCTTGCCGAGCGGCTTAAATTTTTGTGCAGGGATCAGGGGAGGCTGTAGTGAAGGCTGTGTTTTTATGTGCATTTTCGCTCTTCCTGCTTTTTTCTCTTCTTTCCTGTACGGGGAAAATGAATGAAGCGGAAGTGCTGGCCTATGTAAGGGCCGTGGAAGCGTACCGGGCGGGGCATTTCCGGGAGGCGGCCGACGCTGCTTCGGGTATCGGGAACTTTGTACCGGTTCTCCTGCTCCGCGGGAAGGCGGAATATTTTTTGGGGAATACGGCCGCCGCGGAAAAATATTTCAACAGGGCAATGAGGGGCCGGAAGGGGATGGGAGAAGCGGCGTTGTATCTGGTGAGAGTTTACCGGGAAGAGGGCAGGGAGGCGGAGGCTCTGCGTCTTGCGGAGAAGATTCTTGAATCGGATCCCTCGAACACAGGAGCCCTGCGTCTTGCCGCTTCCCTGAGCCGGGACAGCGCGGCCGCAGTATCTCTACTGGACAGGGCGGTTGAAGCCTCCGGGGAAACGGCGCTTGTGTATCTTGACCGGGCCCGCTTGCGCTGGACGGCAGGCAGGGCGGAAGAGGCTCTGGAAGATCTGCGGAAGACAAGGATTCTGCTGCCACAGGAGAGTGTCCTTGTAAGATCCGTAACGAATCTGGAAAGGGCCATCAGGCAGGCGTCCTTAACGGTGGAGGCGTCAAAAGAATGAAGAAAAAGATCCTTTTAGTTTTAGTTTTGGTTTTGGCCATGGCGGCCTTTCTTGTTTCCTGCGGAACCTCTCTCCCTTCATGGTACAGCAGCCGGTCCTGGTCCGGCACTAATCATGTCAAGGGAAGGGTAAAGCTGCGGGAAATTACCATCGACAAAATCGCGGGAACGGCATCGCTGGAGGAGGAGGCAAGGGGACTGGTTTTTATGTATCTGCGGGAAAAAGGCTACGTTCCTGCCGGAGAGGGCGAGGGCGAAGAATACCTCGTGGATATGATACTCCGGGAAAGGGAGTATATCTCAGGCTGGAAGACAAAGAGATCCATTGCGGCGGATCTGAGTTTCTGGCCCGGCAGTCTTTCTGACGTCTCTCCTTCCGCCGCGCCGGCGCCCCTCTCCGCAAGCCGGGTGGTCTGTACCGGAGACGAGAGTCTTTCTTCATCAAAGACACTGGGGAAAATAATCAGGCTTGCCGTCAGTCGGGGAATCAGGGCTCTGGAGAAGAACAGGTGAAGAAGAGAGAAGCTGTGCTGACGGGAATCCTCTTTGGATTCAGTCTGGCATCCGTTTATACCGAACCCTTGAGCTTTTCCGCTGCGGCGGACATGGCCGCGGAAAATTCGGCGGAGATCCGTTACGAGAAGACGCGGCTTTCCATCCGCCGGGGAGCATGGATGCTGGGCCTGAGGGCCTACTTTCCCTCCCTCGGTATTACCGCTTCGGAGGATGACAGGCTGCAGGAGATTGATGCGGACAGCTTTCTTAAAAATTACGGGCTTACTGTTGAACAGTTAATCTTTGACGGAGGAAAACTGGCTGTGGAAAGACGGCTTGAAAGAATGGATATTTCCCTTTCCGAGGCGAAGCTGCAAAGCTTGAGATCGGAAACAGGCTATGAGGCTGTAAAGGCCTACCGAAACCTTTTGAGTTCCCGGCAAATTATGGAGATTCAGGAATCCTCCCTCGCTTCGCTTTCCGAACAGCGGAGAATTCTTGCACGGGAACTGGAACTGGGCCTGGCGCTGCCCGCGGATCTTGCCGATGCCGATCTCAAGGTGGGGGAGGCCCGCCTGCTTGTCCTTTCCCACAGTATAGAACTAAAGGAAGCGGAGGACCGCTTTGCGGAAGTTCTGGCCCTGGATGAGATCCCGGAATTGACGGAGACGGTGGATACCGGAAGAAAGGCTGTTCCTCTCTCAAAGGAAAAGGTAAAAGCTCTGGCGGAAAACCGGAGTCCGGCTCTGGCCGAGGCCCGGCTCAGCATTGCAAGGCGGGAAGGGGAACTGAAGTATGCGGATCGTTCATGGATACCAACGGTGAAGCTTTCGGGAAATTTCGGCCTTGCCGGACGCAGCTATCCGCTCAGCAAATACAACTGGTCTGTCGGTCTCAGTCTTGATTTTTCAGGGCCCCTTCTGCGCAACACTAGTTCTGCGTCCTTTGGCCGGGAACCGCCTTACGACAGGACAGGAAGACTGCAGAATTCATTTACCCCGCTGCCCGATCCTGCAGGAGCCCTGGGGCGTTCACAGGCAGCCTCTCTTCTCTTTGAGGAACGCAGTAACTATGAAAGATCCCTCAAACAAACGGGAAAGAATGCAGTCCAGCAGCTTGAAAAATACGGTCTCCTTGAGGATAAACGGGTGCTGGCCGCGGATACCGTAGAGTTGGCGGAAGAAAAATACCGTCTTGCATTCCTCAGGATGGAACTGGGGCAGATAACAAGGACAGAACTCATGGAAACGGAGATTGAACTTTCCCGGAAGAAGGTCGAGGCGGTCCAGGCGGCCGCGGCGCTGCTGGAGGCGGAACAGGAACTGGAAAAGATGCTGGATCTGCCGCCGGGGAGTCTTGAGTCTCTCGACTCCCGGACTGAACGGAAGGAAGGAGGAGCATGATGCACAAACATGCAGGTATATTTTGTGCGGTTCTGGTTTTGCTTTCCTGCAGAACCGGTGTCAAGACAGAGGAGGAGGCGCCGCTGCGGGTCCGGGGAATTGAAGCCGGATTGCGGAAGATCCCCGACGAAGTTTCGGGATTCGGTTCTCTTTCCTATCGTACCAAGATAGATGTAGCCGCTCCCCAGGACGCAAGGATACTGCGTATCCGTTTCCGGGAAGGCGACCGGGTAAACAGGGGGGCTCTGCTTGTCGAACTGGAAAATCCCCAATTCGATTTGGCCCTGCAGAGGGCGGAGGACGGCTATGCGCAGGTAAAGGCGGATCGGGATCTGGCGTATTCCAGGCTCCTGGAAGGAGAATTCCGGGCCGAGGCGGAGATCCTCGGTATTGAAAAAGCGGAAGCGGAACTGATCCACGCGCGGAAAAACTATGAGGAGGATCTCCGTAAATTCAAAATCGAAGAGGCGCTCTTCGATGCCGGAGGCGTGACGGAAGAAGAAATACGGAGCCGGAATTTTGAACTGGAAAACCTTCTGTCGGAAATCGCGCTCATGGAAAAGGAGCTTTTTATCCGCAAGGTTGGAATCAGGGAACAGGATCTTTTGACCGCAGGTATCGTTTCCGGGAATGGGGATGAAGCCATGAAAAGTTTTATTGAGGTAAAGACGCTGGGACTCCGTGCGGAACTGGCTTCCGCGGAGGCGCGGCTTCTGGCGGCGCAGCGGGAACTGGAATCGGCAAAAATCGCCCTTGAAGAACTTCAGATCCGCAGTCCCGCCGACGCGGTGGTAGGGGCCCGTTATCTTGAGGAAGGCGAACGGGTCAAACGGGAAGATAAAATACTTACCATTATGAATACCTCTTCCTTTTATGCCGTCTTTCCCATCCGGGAATCGGAAGCAATGAGAATTGAAAAAGGTATGCCCGCGAGGGTTCTTGTCGAAGGGGACGGCTCGGGGATCTGGAGGGAAGGTTTGGTGGATCTGGTTTATCCACAGGCGGACAGTCAATCATTAAGTCTTTTGGTACGGGTGCTGCTGCCTTCTCCCGAAGGCTAAGACCGTTCTTCATTTGAAAAATTAAAACCGGGCATGTTTGTCCGCTCGGTGATCAGGCTGGGGGAGGGCAGGCAGGCGGTAGTCATAAAGGAAACTTCTATTTTGAAACAGGATGAACTGACGGGCAGTGTCTTTGTGATAAAGGGCGGTGTTCTTTCCATCAGAAAGGTTGAACTCGGCATGCCGATGGGTGAAGAACGGGAGATACGCTCGGGTCTCAATGCCGGGGAAGTGGCTGTGGAACGGCCAGAATCAGGTTTCCGGGAAGGTATCCATGTGGTTCTTGAATAAGACAGCCGCCATTATCATTTTTGCCGCAGTATTGCTGTCATGCGGTTTTGCGGATCTCCGTCCGGTAGGATACGGATATGTTCCTTCGGATGCAGAAACGGTGCTGAAAGATCCCTACTCTCCGGTATCGGTATATTTTGATACCGAAATGGAAGAAAATGAAAGTTCCGGCATCCTGAAGGTTCACTATACAGGCGGAAATGTTGAGGGAGATCTCCATTGGGAAAACAACAGTCTCGTTTTTGTTCCGCTCTCTCCCTGGACGCCGGGCAGGCGCTATACTCTCTCTGTTTCCGGGACTGCGTATACAAGGGACAAGCGGGACATCAGGCTGGATAATCACATACCCTTTTACGCCCTGTCCCGTTCCCCCTCTCCTGTAGTAGAGGCTTCGTATCCTGAGGACGGAGCGTCCGTCGGGATAAGTCCGGAAGAAGGGCGGGTGGAATTGAAATTTTCTGTGCCCATGGACAGGCCCAGTACGGAGAGGGACTTTACGGTGAGTGCTTTTTCCGGGAAGGTGTTTGAATGGAAGGACAATGACAGGATTCTTGTTATCCGTGCCCAAAAAAATCTTGAGGCATGGAAAGTGTATCAATGGAGCATGGGAACAGGAGCCGAAAGCCGGGATGGTCTTCCGCTGGCCAGGAAGGTTTCCGGGCAGTTCACCACGGATCTTGACCGCCTGCGGCCTTCGGTCCTGGAATGTTACCCCCTGCTATTCTCCGGTGGAATCTGGTTTCCCACAGGAGAAAAACTTGAAGACGGATTGAGGCCGGGCCTCGCCATCGCCGTGTGTTTCAGCAAGCCCATGGACGAAAATTTCCTTAAGCAGATCCGGTTTGAACCGGGGCTGAGCGGCAGGACGGAACGGCTTTCCCCTTCATCGCTTGTGTATATTCCTGATCGTGATCCGGAACCCGAAAGCTTCTATGTCCTTACCGTTTCCGCGGGAGCCAGGGATACCTCGGGCCTTGAAATGGAAGCGGATTTCAGCCTTGGTTTTAAGACTGCGATTCCGTATCTCCGCATTTATTCGTTTTCCGTAGTCGGCGGTCCTGAAATTTCAGGCCTTCCCGAACAAACGGTGCCTGTGAAAATTAATTCTGCCCTGGACAGGGTACTCCGTTATAATATCCGCTTTCTCTATCCTTTCAGCGAAGATGCAAGGCGGGATTCTCCGCTGCGTATCAGTTTGAGTTCTTTTTTTCCGGCGGATCTTCCCGCGCCCAGACTCCGTTCTGTAGACTGGCTCCCGCTCGATACCCTGGAGCCCGATACCCTGAGGATGGGATGGGAAGGCCTCGTTCCGGGAACGGCAGGAGAGAAACACTATTACAGACTTCTCATCCCAGGCGGAAGGAGCGGCATCGGTAACGGAAACGGCAACTATTTCCGGGATGATATAGAGATTATGCTGGAGGCAATTGAATGAAAAGACTCAAGGTTTCATCGTTTTGGGCGATCATTTTGTTTTCCCTTTGTTTTTCCGCCTGCGATCTTCTCCGTCTCTCTCCGTTTGAAGTGCTGTCCTGGAATCCGGGCGAAGGCTTCGTGGAAGAGCCGGGGAACATTGAGATTTCGGTTCTTCTTTCCCATGATCCTGACAGGCTTAGTGTTGAACGGTACTTTAGCCTGAGTGAAGACGGTACAAATCTTGAAGGGGACTTCCTCTGGAAGGGGGAACGCGTATATTTTATCCCCAGGGCGCCCCTTGAGCGGAATCATGAATATGTTATCGGTATAAGCGCGGACGCCAAAGACAGCAGCGGTCTTTCCATGGACAGGAGTTTTGAAGGCAGTTTCAGCACACGGCCGCCTGTTTCACGTCCCAAGCTTGTGTCGGTGTTTCCCGAAGACGGCGGAACCATGACACAGCTGAGGGGAAGCATCCGTCTTGAATTTTCGGAAGATATTTCCATATCTTCATGCACAGATTCTGTCAGCTTAAGTCCTGCCCTTCAGGGAATCTGGATCTCCGATAAACCCGGTACGGCGGTCTTTATACCGGGAGAGGACTGGAAGCCCGGCGCCTCTTATACACTCTCCATTCAGTCTTCCCTGAAGGGGAAAACAGGCCTTTCCATGGGCGAGGAGAGGTCCGTGAGTTTTACCGCCGGAAATGACAGGGAGAAACCATCGCTGGCCGGGGCATGGCGGATCGACGGAACGACAGAAACACTGCTGCAGGCGGATGACGGGGAGGGAAAGACTGTGAACCCGGGCTGGGGAAAGACATCGGTTCTGCTTCTCCGCTTCACGGAACCGGTAGATGTTCTTTCGGTAAAACAGTGTCTCACCTGCGAGGCTGTATCCGGCCTTGTTCCTGAAACAGAGTCGCTGTCCGGAACGGAGTTGAGGTTCAGCCTAAAGGAAGCGCCTCTCTGGGGGAGCCGCTTTATAGTGCGCCTCGGGGAGGGCGTTAAGGATGCCGCGGGAAACACAGGTACGGAGAGTTTTGTCTTTACCATTTGTGCTGACGGTGAGTCTTCACGGCCGCCGGTATTTAAGGGTATCAGGCTTCCCATGGATCCCGAAGATCCCCTGGACTGCAAGCCCCACACTTATACTGTTTCCGACGCCTATAGGGGACTTCCCTTTGCCACCAAAACCGGTCAGGATCCCTACCCGAAGCTTGACAGCTGGATAGAACTTTACTTTGAAACTTCAGATGGAGCCGCAATAGATCCTCTGGAGATAGCCCGCTGTTTCCGTGTAGAGGCGACAAACGGAGCTGTTTCCTTTAATCCCCGCATGGTAGTGAACGAAAACTTCAGTATAAGTGAAGCGGTTTCAGGATGGGAAAACTACAGGAGGCTGGAAGTCCGCGGAATCTTTGCCAACACCGTATCCTCTGGCGTGGTGAGTTTTGTCATTGATGCAGGATTCCTCGACAGTAACGGGAACGCCGGGGAAGAGTACCGGCTTCCCCTTTTAAAGTAGGAAATATGAAAGGATTGATAAGCGCCTTTGCGGCCCGGCCTGTTGCAGTTATTATGATGCTCTGCGCTCTTCTCGTTGCCGCGGCTTTTTTCTCCTCAAGGCTGCCCCTTGAACAGCTTCCCGGCCTTGCGCTTAACCGGGTCACGGTGAAAACATCCTGGCCGGGAATGGGGGCGCAGGAGATCCGATCCCTTCTCACTATTCCTGTCGAAGACGCCCTCTCTCCGGTTAAAGGCCTTGAGAACATGAGGAGTGTATCGCGGGATAACTTTTCCCTTATCATTCTTGATTTCCGCTGGGGTATTGACGGAAATGCGGCCGCGGTTCTTGTCCGTGAAGCGGTTGACGCGGTGTGGCCTTCCCTGCCCGAGGGAGTGAACAAGCCCGCGGTTTCTTCCGGCACTGTCGAAAATGAACCCTTCTGCATCATCGCCGTCCAAAGCCGTCACGGAGACGGTAACTTCGCCAGGAATCTTGCGGAGTATGAACTCAAGGCGCGCTTGAGACGGCTTGGAGGCATAGGACAGGTGATACTCCTCGGCGGGGATGAAATGGAAGAACTGGTAGAGGCGGACGTGAGACAGCTTGCCGTCCGGGGAATCACCGTTTCCTCTTTGGCGGAATTACTCTCTTCGGAAACAATGAATATGCCCGCGGGGATGGCAAGGGAAGGAGACAGGGAACTGGTAGTGGTTTCTTCGGGCCAGCCCGGTTCCGCGGAAGAATTGGCCGCCTTGAGTCTTTCCGCCGCGGGAGGACCCTTCAGGCTCTCCGATGCCGCAGGTGTTTCCCTGAGAAAGGCTGAAAAGAAGAGTCTCTTTATTCTCAACGGAGAAGAAGCCGCGGCTCTCAAGATATACCGCCGTCCCGGCTCGGATCCTTCACGCCTCTCCGGGGAAATCAAAAAGCTGCTGGAAGAGGCACGGGAAAATTTCGGGAATGACGGGGAGTTTTTTCTGGTTTATGATTCATCGTCCCTCATTTCGGGGGCATTACAGAATCTGCTTGTCTCAGCCGCGCTTGGGGTTTTCGCGGTAGTTCTCTCCCTCTGTTTTTTTATCCGTCATCCGCGTTCCAGTTTTCTGGCCGCCCTTGCAATACCGGTTTCAACCGCCGCGGGTTTATGCGCCATTGCCGTCCAGGGAACTTCCCTGAACAGCATGAGCCTTGGAGGTCTTGCTCTGGGAATAGGCCTGGTTTCCGATTCGGCCGTCATCGTTCTTGAGGTTCTCCACCGGCGTTTCGGAACCAATGCCGCCGCCCCTTCGGCTACGGAGACGGGAGAAGCCGCGTCAACAGTAATGCTGTCGGGGGCCGCTTCCTTTCTTACCACCGCGGTAGTCTTTGTGCCCATTCTCTTCCTTCCCGGCCCCCTGGGAGCGCTGTTTGGGGATCTGTCCAAAGCCCTGGTGGTTTCCATTGCGGCAGGCTGGATCTATGCGCAGTTCTGTCTTCCTTCGCTTTACAGACTCTGTTTCAAACCCTGCAGGGATCCTTCTTCCCGGAGGCTTGAAGCATTCTACGGGAAACTCCTTCGTCTGGCGACTTCAGATTCTTTACGCATGATTCTTCTTGCAGTCCTGCTGGTCGGCTCAGGTATTTTTATCCTTGTTTCAAGGCCCCGTCACTTTGTGAGTCCTGATGAAGAAAGGGAACTGCGTCTTTCGGTTCTCTTTCCGCCCGGTTATATGCTTGAATCCATGCCGGAAAAAGGCAAGAAACTGTCGCTGCTTCTCGGTGGACTTCCCGGTATCAGCGAAGTCTTTGCCTATGCGGGCGCCGAGGACGAAGACCTGATACGTCTTTCGGAAAGCGGCTACCGTGAAGAGGAGTTGATCTTCCACTGCTTTATCAGTCCCGGAACAAAGAGTCAGGAAGCCAGGGATGAAATCAGGCGGCTTCTTGAAAACTATTCCGAAGGGGAGATCAATGTATTTTTCCCGCAGAACAATGTAGAAAAACTGTTGGGTCTTTCCGAATCCAGAGTCATGGCGGTCCGGGGAAGAAATCCCGAAGAGACGATGATCAGGGCAAAAGAATTGGCCGGTTTTCTCAGGGAAAAGCTTGGAGAAGGAACGGAGATAATTCTTGACCCCTCCCATTCAAGGCCGGAATTCCGTATCTATCCTGACCGCGAAGCTTCCGCACAGCTTGGCATACATGCGGCGGATTTGGCAGGACTCCTCCATTCGATCACGGACGGCATGACAACAGGACAGCTTGAGGGCGGCGGCAGACCCATACCGGTGAGACTCAAGGGAAAGATGGACGATGATCCTCCGGGAACCGTGGCTTTTCTCCAAAATATCCCCATAGCGCTTGGGGAAGGAAACTCCGCGTTTCTGGGAAGCCTGTGCAGGATAGAGCGCCTTGAATCCCCGGAAACTCTCTCCAGGCTGAACCGTTCCGATGTGGTGTATGTAAGCGTTAAAGACGCTCCGGGAAATGTTTTGAATGATCTCTTCAAATCAGGAGGCGCCTGGAATTTGAGCCGTTCCGATGAGTCGGTTTTTACCCGCTACAGGCAGAGCCTTATCATCACGCTTGTCCTTGTGATCCTCCTTCTCTATCTGGTGATGGGCGCGCAATTTGAATCATTCTTTCTTCCGCTTGTTCTCATGTTCAGCATTCCTTTTTCGCTGGCGGGAGCGGGCCCGGCTCTTCTTTTAAGCGGCGCTTCTCTCGATTCGGGGGCCGTCCTCGGCCTTGCGGTGCTTTTTGGTTTGTCGGTAAATAATGCCATCATCCTTTACGAGATAGGCATGGAAAGGCTGGACGGAACCATGCAGGCCGAAGAAGCTTTCCGGAGCGGCGCCGTTGAGCGTTTCCGGGCAATATCGATCACCACTATAACTACAGTCTTTGCGCTTCTGCCCCTGGTCTGTTTTCCCATGGGGGCCTCCCAGCGGTCCATGGCAGCCGCCATGCTGGGCGGAATCACCGCCTCCACCTTACTGTGCCTGTTTGTCATGCCGCATGTATTAAGCGTTCTTGTCAGGAGGAAGATTTAAGTGAAAGCAAATTCCTGGCTTGAAAGAAAACATGCCGCCTTCTGTATCCTGATGATGGCCGCGTCCGTTTCCATTGCCCTTCTTGCCATGAGGGATAACCGGAAGGAATACGACGCCTCTTCCTACACCATCACCTTCAGACACTACGGAGTAGACGCGGGGGAAATGGAACGAAGCATCGCTATTCCCCTGGAGGATGCCCTGGCGCCTCTGCCGGGACTTCTCCATATTACCAGTACCACTGAGAACGGAAGAGTGAGGGCCTTCCTTCGCTTCGATCCTGACTTTGCTTCTTACGGGCGTTATGAGGCTGTCCGGGATGCGGTGGAAGAAGTGTATGAAACTTTGCCAGGATCGGTACAGCGGCCCGAGATCCTTTCCTCAAGCAACTCGCGTATTCCCGTCTGGTCCGCTGCTGTATTTTCCGGCGGGGAAGCGGGAACAAAAAGCGGAAACTTATCCGAAACGCTTGAACGTTTTGTAAAGCCGCGCTTTGAAGCCCTTGCCGGAGCCGGAGAAGTTGAGCTTTCGGGAATTGCAAACCGGGAGATCCGTGTCGCGGTGGATCCCGCGCGTTCCGCGGCCATGGGAATCAGTCCCCTGGATCTGGCATCTTCCCTTGCCGGCAACGATCTCATTCTGCCCGCGGGCCGGATTGAAAGCGGAAACCGCAAGACCCTTCTGGTTCTTGACGGCCGTTACCGTAAACTTGAAGATCTTAAAAAAGCATCTTTCAACATCAACGGGATCCGTATCAATCTTGAAGATATCGCCGAGATCCGTGAAGAAGAAAGGGAACCTGATACCTATTCCAGGCTCGACGGAGAGAGGGCCGCAGGCATCATGGTCATGCCGGCATCGGGGGCGAAGCTCGGCAAACTTTCCCGTGACATAAAGAGGGAACTGGAAGCCGTTAAAGATCTGCCTCTTGATTTTCAGGTATTGCTCGATCGGGGAGAGGAGGAAACGAAGGCTTTAAGATCCCTTATGCTGGCGGCCCTTGAAGGAGCCCTGGCGGTTTCATTGATGACTTTTCTTATGATGCCCGGAGGGAAAGTTTCCCCTGCGGTTTTTCTTTCCGTGCCGCTCATCTCTGTTTTTTCTTTGGGCCTCCTTGTATTCTTAGGCTTTTCCCCTGACAGGCCTCTCCTCTCAGGCATAGCCTCAGGACTCGGGGCGGCAGTTGATGCGGTCATCATACTTGCATGGGAACTGAGGAGGGCGAAAACCGCGGCGGAAGGTTTAAGGGTACTGGGTTCCCTGGCGCCTCCGCTCATTTCATCATCATGTACTACAATCGCCGCGCTCATACCCCTTGTCCTTATGGATATAAGTGAAGAGTTCAGAACCCTTGCCTGGGGATCCGGAACGGTCACCCTTATCGCGCTGATTGCCTCTTTCAGTATTCTGCCTCCATTCATATTCAGGGGCGGAAACCGCGGAGAGGCCGCCGCATCTCATCGCAGAATCCCGAACAATGATTCCCGTCATTCCCGGTGGCGGGGCATGGCTCTGCCTCTGCGAAAAAAACTTTTGGCGTTCCTTCGTTTTATAAAACGCAGAAGCTTAAGAACACTGGCTTTTTCCGCGGGACTGGTACTGAAGCATCCCATGCTTTATGTTGCCGCGGCCCTGATACTCAGCGGGGGCGGCATAGCGGCCCTTGGATTTATCCACCCCGATCCGGGAGGAAATGAGAGTCCCGGTTCCATCTATGCCCATATAGAATTTGAAGGGGGCTTCCGTGCCGAAGAAGCGGACAGACTCCTGGGTCTCTTTTCCGGGAAGCTGAAAGAAAATTCCGCGGTAAAACATATTCAGAGTTCCGCCCGTTCCGGTTCAGGTTCCCTGCTCATCAATTTTGATCCTGAAAAGGAAAAGCCTGAAGACTTAAAGAAAGAAATCAGGGGCATCGGTATAAACGGGGCCTTCATCTATTTTCCGGAAACAGGAAGCGGGGAAAGGAACTGGACCATCAGCGTCTTCGGGGACGATTCATCCCTCTGCAGAAAATTTGCCCGTGAGGCCGCCGGGCTTTCCGCGTCTTCGCCGCTCGTAAGAGAAACGGTACTCAATTTCAAGGACGGCGGCGGCCGCATCGATCTTTACCCTGACAGGGAACGTTTCCGTGAAGCCGGAGCGTGGTTCTATCCTGCGGCGGACACGATACGCCGGAATGTTCACGGCCCTGTCGCGTATAAGCGTCTTGAGGATTCCGGAGAAGTAGACGTCCGTGTCCTGGGAGCCGGTATCCCGGACAAGGAAAAGCTCTTTTCCATTCCGCTGACACTTAAAGACTCATACCCGGTCAGGGTTGATTCTCTCATGAAGGCTGCAGAAAGCCGGGAAGGCAGCGCCATTGAAAGGCAGGGAAGACGCCGCAGCGCTTCATTTACGATCCGCACGGGGCCGCTTGATCCGCGGCGGCTGAGGAAGTTGATCATGCCTCTCTTCGATAAAATGGAACTTCCGCCCGCTTACAGCATTGTCTTTGATCAGGATGCCATAAAACAGGCTGAAAATCTTTACGGGACGATACTGTGGTTTCTTCTTGCCCTGCTCTTCTGTTCCATGGTCATAGCCGCATCCAGTGAGTCCCTCAAGGCTCCGCTTGTCATCCTGCCGGTGATCCCTCCTTCACTGGCGTTGCCCTTATTGATTCTCCTGATCCTCGGGAAGCCTCTGAATGAAGCGGCGGCCGCGTCATTTATAGCGCTGTCCGGCATCGCGGTGAACGCCGCGGTTCTTGTTGCGGATGCCCTGGCTTCCCTGCCACGCGGGAAGCGGCTTTCTTCTGCGGACATATACTTTATTCTCAGATCAAAGTCCCCTCTCCTTTTAGCCACAGCCGGTACCACCATGGCCGGGGCATTCCCCCTGTTTTTCAGCGCCGGGGAACAGGGGAATCTGGTACAGATCCTGTCGCTTGTTATTTTCTGGGGTGTGCTGGCTTCATTTATCTGCTCCATTACCCTGGTGCCGGCGCTGTTTATTTTGTTTGAAAAAAGGATTACAGGAACTTGCCCAAAACCAACCGGGTTTTGGAACAGGCTCAGAAATCCGATTTCTTTGGGTTTCCTAAAAAAATGATTTGTAAATGGAAAGAACTAAAGTGGTCATGGTAAGAAGTCCTGCTTGTGCAGGGCGGGTATCAAGATTCGGGGCCATGTATGCTCACTCTTTCTTCTCGTACCGTAAGGAACATCTTCATAAAGGTGTGCCTGTTTTCTTTGACTCTCTGTCTGTCTGCCCAGACAAAACCTGATGTCAGGGGTTTTAACCAGCCGGTATTTGATTACCATTTTAGCACGGCGGATATGGAAACGAGTCCTGAAGCCTGGATGCAGGCTGCGGAGAGGGGCATAAGCCTTGCATCCGAATCATGGGAAAAACTCGCATGCGAGTTTTATGACGATCCGCTTCTCTTTGCGGAAGCAAAAAACCTCCTCAAGGAATGGACCGAGGATGAACTGGAGAGACGTTTTACCAAATGGCTCTTTGAACGGTTCTTTATAAAGACCGGTATTATGGATCAAGTGTCACAGAACCTGGACGCGGCCCAGATACATTATACCTGGCATCTCGATGAAGACGGGAATGTCATTTTTGATCCAGCCTCGGGAGATCCGGAACCTGTAAGGCCGTGGGAGGCAGGACGGGAAATTGAAAGCGACCGTTCTCTTTGGAGGGATGAAGTCCGGACGGCTCTTGACGACGGAGAGGCAGCGTATCAGGAATTAATTCTCTACATGATACCTGAGGTGCTCTGTTACATTGACGAAGACAAGAGGAGCAGCCTGGAACAAAGTCTCAGGGATACGCTTGCGGAGAAAAAAATCAGCCTGCGGAAGGAATTCGAGGAACTTGCCTCCAGGGAGGAGCGTCTGTTTCTTGCCCGGCGCATAGGGGATTACTACAGTCTCAGGAGGAAGAGCGAAGACAAGGCCGCGGCCGAAATTACCGCGGAACTAATCGGCGCGGCGCAGGCAATATGCGATGAGGGAATACATGCGCTAAAAAGCCGTATAGACGCGGCAAAGGCGGGAACCGGAGATCTGGTGCTCGCCGGGGAGGAATGGCTTGAACAGTACCGCATTCAGTTTGAGCGGGGACTCAACGCATGGACTGAGGCGGAGGAACGTTTCCTTGTCCGCCGCCTCGAATGGCAGAGAGACGCGAATGAACGCTATGATGCCGGCAACGAAGAATGGAGCGAAGCCTTCAGGCAGTTTGAGATCTCCAGACTGAAATGGGAAAAAGAAACGGAGGAACTCCTCAAAACCGGAGAACTGCTTTTCAAGGAAGCTTCACAGACTCTTGAAAAGGCCATTGCCGAAGCTAAAGTCGAATTTGCCCAGGATGCGCAAAAACGGATCGATACGGGAGCCTCAAAAGCCAAAGCCTATGTGGATATATATATTACCTCATCCCAGGTATTGGTAGGCGCCAGGGAGAATGTAAGATTCTGGGGACAGAGATACGGCGGCACGCCGGATATATTTTCAAGTTATTTTTCTACATGGATAAACAACGAAGAACAATTCTATGAAGAGACAACAAGTGTTCTAATCGGGAGAGATGATGAGGGCGAAGACATATATGGGGAAATATCCAACAGGGAAAAGTACGCGGCAAAGTATGAAACATTTCAGATAATTTATGAATGGTGGAAACTCTTTACTTCATATTATGCACGGGCCCTTGAATCCAGGAACGCGCTGGCGGAAGATTTTGCCCTGGTCATGGGTTCGGGAGCCCTGAAGGATATTCTTGATGAAGGCGTAAACAGCGAAGACTTCAATCTTGACGAATACCAGATCGAGCTTATAAAGGCCAGGGCGGTCGCGTCGTATTGGGAAAGACGGACGGAGATAACCAGGGCCGTGCTGAATTATGCCGAGGATCTAAGCGCCGGAAGAGTTACCGAGGCCGAGGGTATAGAAGCCTTTGAAACGGCAAAGAAGGACTATCATGAGGCCATAGAAGCATACGAGAAGATTCAGGCGGAATTATCCGATGCGGGTATTGACGTTTTGGACGCGCAAAAAAAACTTCTTGAATCTTCCAAAAAACTTG
>JAITES010000179.1 GCA_031281925.1 Treponema sp.
ATGAAAAAACTTCTTCTTGCGACTAAAGGAAAGATTTTTACACCGAGTACGCTTAAATATTTGCCTGATATTATCAGGCATTTATAGTTTCCATTTTTATTCGTGTGCGGCTCCTAAAATTCCGCCTGGCCTGCCGCGCGGGGGTAGGGGATTACATCGCGGATATTGGCCATGCCGGTTACGTACTGGATGAGCCGTTCAAAGCCCAGCCCGAAGCCTGAGTGGGGTACGGAGCCGTAGCGGCGGAGATCGAGGTACCACCAGTACGCCTGAGTATCCATGCCCAGTTCCGCCATGCGGCGCTCCAGTTTGCCCAGATCCTCTTCCCGCTGGGAGCCGCCGATGATCTCCCCCAGCCGGGGAACAAGCACATCCATGGCCCGCACTGTTTTGCCGTCGTCATTCTGCTTCATATAGAAGGCCTTTATCTCTTTCGGGTAGTCGGTAACGATTACGGGGCCGCCCGCGATTTGTTCCGTTAAAAATTTTTCGTGTTCGCTCTGGAGATCGCAGCCCCAGAAGGGTTTGTATTCAAAAACCGCACTGTTACTGTTAAAGGCTTTTTCAAGTTCGGCAACGGCATCGGTATAATTCATGCGGGTAAATTTCGATGCGCCCACAGACCCAAGCGTTTCGATGATTCCCTTTTCAATCCGCTCGTCAAAAAAGGCAAGGTCTTCCGCACAGTCCTGAAGCACGGTATTGAAAAGACTTTTGAGGAAATCTTCGGCAAGATCCATGTTGTCGTCAAGTTCCGCAAATGCCGCCTCGGGCTCCACCATCCAGAATTCCGCCAGATGGCGGGTGGTGTTGGAATTTTCCGCGCGGAAGGTGGGGCCGAAGGTATAGACCCTGCTCAATGCCGCCGCATAGGTTTCCGCTTCAAGCTGGCCGGAAACGGTGAGGAATGTCTTTTTTCCGAAAAAATCCTTTGACCAGTCCGGAAAAGTCCCGCCGTTTTCTGACGGGGCCTCCATCTCCAGAGTGCTCACCCGGAACATCGCTCCGGCTCCCTCGGCGTCACTGGCGGTGATGATTGGCGTGTGCACCCAGGCAAAGCCCCGGCTCTGGAAAAATTCATGGATCGCAAAAGCCAGGCGGTTCCGCACCCGTGCAACCGCTGCAAAGGTGTTGGTTCTCGGCCTCAGATGGGCGATCTCCCGGAGGAACTCCAGGGAATGCCGCTTTTTCTGGAGGGGATACGCGTTTATTGCGCTCCGCCCCGCGCTCGCGGGAAGATTCTCAGCCGGGGCCTCGCCCAGGATACGGATCCCCGCGGCTGCCAGTTCCGCGGCCTGGCCCGAAGCGGGAGAGGGAACCAGTTTCCCCCTTACAAGCGCCGAAGCCCCGGTTCCCGCAAGACTAAGAGCCCTGTGGTTTTCTTCACTTAAATCCGCAGCCAGGTCGAAGGTACACTGTATCCCCGCAAAACAGGAACCGTCGTTAAGTTCCACAAAGCAGAGATTCTTCATCTCCCGTTTGGTTCTTACCCAGCCGCGGACTTCAACTTCCCTTCCATCGGCGGGCATTTTAAGCAATTCCTTGATAAGCGGAAACATGACGCCTCCCTCCGCGAACATATAGGGTAAGCATAATACCTTTTTTGTGTATAATACAATCCAACCATGATTTGTGACGCCCACTGTCATCCTTTCAATCTTCTGCAGAAGAACGGAAGCTTCGAAGAAGAGGCCTGTAGAGCGGATCTCCATTGCGTAAGCAGCGCAACGAGTCTTGAGGAATTTGAGTATAACGAGGCCCTCTCGGGGAAACGTGTTTCCCTGGGGAGGCTTCCCTTTGTGTCCGGTTACGGAGTTCATCCCCAGTTTCCGCGCTGGTCCGCCGCATCCATGCAGCCGTATCTTGACACCCTCCATGCCCTGGCCGGGGAAGGACGGCTTGGGGCCGCCGGGGAATGCGGCTTTGATCTTTTTGATGAAGCGTACCGGGAAACGGAAAAAATTCAGGATGATCTTTTTATTCCCCATCTGGAACTGGCTGTTGAAAAAGGACTGCCGCTTGTCCTCCACGTAAGGCGGGCCATGCACAAGATCTTTTTCCACTCAAAGGCCCTTAAACGCTGTTCGTCTGTTATTTTTCACTCATGGCCGGGAACACAGGGTGAAGGGGAAGCCCTGCTCCGCCGCGGAGTAAACGCATTTTTTTCTTTCGGGAATACGGTCACGCTCAACCACAGGGAACAGATCCGCTGCTGCGCCGCCTTTCCTGTGGAACACATCCTCACCGAAACCGACGCTCCCTATCAGGCCCCGCGGGGAAAACAGTATTCATCCTGGAATGATTTGACAGTGATACTAAAGGCCATGGCGGATCTGCGCAAAACCGGCGTAGAGGAACTGGAAGCGAATATATATTGCAATTTCAGGAAGGCATTCGGGGTTTAAGAGGGCGGTTTTACGAAGCCTTTTTAACGCTCTTTTTTTCGCCCTGTTTGTGTTTGAGATCTTCCAGCGGCAGGTCTTCAAGATACTTGTCAAGAAAGTTCTGTTCTTCCTCGGGGAGGGCGGTAAATTCCAGCGAAACGATACGGCCGGTACGGACAAGTTTGCAGACAGGAGAGAGAATACGATCCCCTACCCGGAGGCTGCATCCGGGAAGTTCATCGTTGAGGAGTATGTCTTTCATCATGGAAGCGTGGGTGGGCGAGAAGGAGAGCCCCGTATTGGAAATGGTCTTTATTTCGCCTGAAATAATTGCATTGTCCCGGGGATTGGAGACCAGAAATCCGAAATTGTGCCAGCTTTCAATGTGTATACGGGGAGACTTGCGTTTCTCTTCCACGGGAATATACCGGGAAAGTATGCTTTGCAGCCGGTTGATCTCCTGCGGATTATCCAGGGATTCGGAAACGATGCCCGAGACTCCCAGAAAGAAGGCCTTTGAAGTTTCTTCCAGGGGGAATTTTTCATTCTTGAGGAGGATGATGGGGCAGGCGTCTTTGGATCTTTCCGCCCGTACAAACTGTACCAGTATCTTCCAGTGACGGGGGAAATCCCCCACGCTCACGATGATTCCGGTGGGGTCTGCCTCATCAATATTGTCCATGGCCTTGAGCACATGGCGATAGCGTATCAATTCAAAGCCCAGGGGCTTTACGTAGAGGGAAATAAGATCATACGTCTCATCAGAACCGAGTACGAGCAATAGCTTCATTCAGTCCCCAGATTGGTCACTGTATAATCCACCACCATCCAGATATCATTCTGCCGGCGGAGGGTATAGACATAGCGCTTAAGTGCAGTATAGTTCCCTTCTTTGAATTTCTCCAGTACTGTGACCGTTCCCTCAAGGCCCGAATACAGGGTACGCTCTATGGTGAATTCCGTGGGTATGCTGGAGATGTCCCCGTCGATCATGGCTGTCGAAAGCTGCCGCCGGTAGTTTTCCACCATTTTCTGCCTTTCCTCTTCTCCTGCGGCAAGCCAGCGCCGCCGGGAAACAGGATCCCTGTTCAGCAGGGATTCCGGATCCAGGTAGAGGAAGAATTTATCCCACTGGCTTTTCTGCCGGGCGCTTAGGATGTAACTGACCACCTCGTCGGGGGGAATCCGTTCCCGTCTCAGGGCCGCGTTGGTTTCAGGATCCATGACCATGGGTTTCCCGTCGGGGCCGGGGAGGGCAGGGGGCCGGAGCCTGAGGTTGAGGCGGTTGGACTGGAGAGCCGGCCCTCCCTTTTCCGCGTTTCCGGCGGAAAGAGCCGCGTTCCGGTAGAGTTCCGGATACACTTGAGCCTTTACAATATAGGAACCGGGATTGCGTAAGTTTACATAACGGCGCAGATCTTCGATAAAAGAGAAGGACTCGCCGCTTTCCACGCTAAGCTCCCGGAAGAAGATATTCCCGCTGCTGCTCCGGCGGCGCAGGAGTTCTTCCGCTGGTTCCACAAGCCGGTTATTCATCGAACGCACGTCAAAATCAACGGAAAAGGCCCGTTCATCCGCCAGTTTGAAGCGGTAAACTTCCGGGCTGTTGTTGCTGATCGTTATCTGGATCATGATGGGTTCCCGTTCCAGATAATAGATCTTCTGGTCAAAGTAACGGATGGAGAACGATACTTCCCCTTCCGC
>JAITES010000216.1 GCA_031281925.1 Treponema sp.
TGAAAGGTGTTCAGCGTGGGCGGAAGATCCTCTTCGGTGATCTGGCCGCCCCTGGTCATCACCACGGTGCTTTCGATACAGTTGCGCAATTCACGGATATTGCCCGGCCAGTCATAGGCATAGAGCCGGGAGCGGGCGCCTTCGCTGACGCCTTCAATTTTTTTTCCGTTTTCTTCGGCAAATTCTTTAAGAAAGGCGCTCACAAGAAGCGGAATATCATCCTTCCTGTCCCGGAGGGGAGGTACATGAATGTTTACCACATTGAGTCTGTAGTAGAGATCCTCACGGAAATTCCCCTTTTCAATTTCCGCCTTGAGATCCCGGTTGGTAGCCGCCACTATTCTTACATCGGTTTCTATGGTCTCCTCGCCTCCCAGACGTTCAAACTTTTTTTCCTGCAGTACCCGCAGCAGTTTAACCTGAATGTTCTGATCGATTTCGCCAATCTCGTCGAGAAAGAGGGTGCCTGAGTTGGCAAGTTCAAAGCGGCCCCGCCTGCGGGACAGAGCGCCGGTAAAGGCTCCCTTTTCGTGGCCGAATAACTCGCTTTCCAAAAGGCCCTCGGCCAGGGCCGCGCAGTGTACCTTGACCAGCGGCTTTCCCTTTCGGGATGAAAGCTCATGGATCGCATCGGCAACAAGTTCCTTGCCAACCCCGCTCTCCCCGGTGATCAATACGGAAGCCTTTGTCGGCGCGACGCGGCTTATCGTATCGAAGACCCGCTGCATGGCCGCCGAACGGCCTATCATCGTCTTGAACTGTCTCTGGTGTTCCAGTTCTGTTTCCATTTCCCGGTGACGCCGCGCCAGTTCCCTGATCTCCAGCGCCCGTTTCACCATAAAACCCAGGTGATCGATGTTTACCGGTTTGGTAAGAAAATCGTAGGCTCCGTCCCGCATTGCGGCAACCGCATTTTCCACCGTGCCGTGGCCGGTCAGCACAATCACCGGGAAGCCGGGACTTTCGGCAGTAATTCTGCGGAGGAGTTCTTCGCCGGAAAATCCCGGCATGCGCAGATCCGTGATAACAAGATCAATGTCGCCCTTCCCGTAGCGTTTCCAGCCCTCTTCTCCGTCACAGGCCAGCACGACTTCGTAGCCTTCCAGTTCCATGGCCGCGGCAAGCCCTTCACGGATATTTTTTTCATCATCAATGATCAGCAATGTGAACTTCATGATTCCATTCCCTCATACGAAAGAAGCTTCTGCTCTTTCTGCAGAATCGGCAGGCTGATGGTAAAGGAAGCCCCTTCCCCTTCCCTGCTCTTCACGGTAATTTCTCCCTGGTGCTCCTTCACTATCTTGAAAACCAGCGTAAGTCCCAGCCCCGAACCTGAATCTTTGGTGGTAAAATACGGCTCAAAGATTTTGGAAAGATTGGCCTCGGATATACCCGTCCCCGTATCTTTAACATGGATAAGAACAGACTGATCCTGCCTTTCGGTTTTTATAAAGAGCTCCCCTCCGTCTTTCATGGCCGCCTGGGAATTCTTTATCAGGTTGAGGAGGGCCTGCTTCAGGTAACGTTCATCAAAATGGATCAGGGGCAGTTCCCTGTCCAGATCAAGATGACAGACAATGTTTTCCTTTTCCAGTTCCAGGCTGACAAAAGCCGCAAGATTGGTGACAAGCTCGTTGATGTCCCCCTCACGCGGTTCCAGTTTCATGGGTCTTACGGCAAAGAGAAAATCCAACACGATGTGATTAAGCCTGTCAATCTCTTCGTTAACCACATCCAGATAGCGGTCAAAAAGATGAAAGTACTTTACCGGCCCCACTTCACTTTCCATGCTTTCCTCGGGATGAGCCTGAAAGTAAAGCTTCTTGTTGGCATCCATCACCTTCTGGATAAGCTGTATATGAATTGAAATGGAACCCAGGGGATTTTTAATTTCGTGGGCAACCCCGGCCGCCAGCGTGGTAAGGCTTGCAAGGTTTTCCGCGCGCCGCAGCCGCGCTTCGCGGCCCCGTTTTTCGGTAATATCCTCTATATAAATAAGGGAACCTGTGATCCTGAAATTCTCCACCAGGGGAAGAATGCTGATCGAAAGAAGCCGCTGGACTCCCATGTATTCAACATCGATCTCCCGTTCAACCACCTTGTCGCCCGATATAAGGGACTCCTGAAAAAATTCCACGACCCTTTCATCCTGAACCACCTTCCAGACCGGCACCGGACTGCCTTCAAACTTTGAAAGGGGAAGAATCCGTTCCGCAAATTTGTTCGCCATGACAAGACAGTGGTTTTCGTCCAGAACAAGGATTCCGTCGGTGAGGGAATCGATCACCGTTTCAAGCCGGGAAACTTCCTCCGCGGCCAGGTTGAGAAGTTCTTCCACCTGCGCGGGGGTAAGTTTGTAGAGCTTGGTCAAAGCCCGCTTGATAAAATCCCTCATGAGAGCGTAACCATTCCTCCCGCAAGTTCGGTGCAGAGCCGTTCCAGTACCAGCGGAACCTGCAGGTTCCAGATCTTCAGGGCCGAATCGGCGTCCGCGGTTTTTCTGCGCCAGAGATCCAGCCACGCGGCAGGAGATAGAGCCTCTTCCCGCAGAGTCTCCCGGAAACAGGCGGAGACCTGGGAAAGCAGGGCTTCAAGAAAACGGGAAAAAAGTTCCGCTTCCGAAAAATTACCGGTCTTGTCCAATACGGTTCTGATGATCGTCCCGTTATCCGAAACGGCCTTCAGGCCCGAAGCCTCCGCCCGGGGCGCCGTATACTTTCCCAGGCTGATCAAGGGTTCAGGCAGCGTTGATGAAGCGCGTCTCCGGGAGAGGGCCGCCTTGCGGGCAAGGGACGCAATGAAGAAGCAGGCCAGGAACCGGAGCCCTTCGTCGCTTACCGGGAGAAAGGATTCAAGGTATCCGCTAAGGCCGCCTGCGTTTCCTCCGTCTTTTACCCTGAAAACCCGGCGCAGCACTTCCGCCTCCGCCTCATCGTCCCGCTGGAAAAAACGGTAGGGCCTCAGCCGCGAAAGCAGGGTCGGCATAATCGTTTCCCGGCTGCTGCTACAGAGGAGTATGCTCAAGCGTTCCGGAGGCTCTTCCAGGATCTTGAGCAGCGAATTGCGGGCCCCTTCCTGCATGCGGCCTGCGTTTTCTATGAGCAGGAATTTCCGTTTCCCCTGCGGGGCAAGCCTGCTCCACCATGAGGCCTTCCGTATCTGGGCAACGGGAACCTGGTCGCTGAGGCCTTCATCCTCCAGTCTTCCCGAATCTTCGATAATCGAGTCCCGGATTTTTTCCCGCCCTCCGGGGGCCGCGGAGACAATGTCCTCCAGCGTTTCCTCCAGGGAGAGAAGCAGGGGATTGAGCCTTGAGAGTTTCGAATCGTCTTCCATGAGCACCGGAGAAAAACGGCCCATGAGCTTTCTGACGGAACGAATAAAGAGCATCAGGGCCGAAGCGGAAGCCCAATCCCGGCCGAGAGCGGCTCCCGCGGCGGCAATCTCCATCCTGAAATTCCGCTTTCCCAGCATCAAAAGATCCGGATGAAGGAGAAGCCGGTACCGGGTACAGGCGGGGCAGCCGCAGTTCCATTCACCATACTGCCGGCCCGTAGCTTCGCAGGAGAGAACCCGTGCCAGTTCCAGGGCGGCGGTCCCCTTCCCCGAAGCGGGAGGCCCCCAGAAGAGCATGGAAGGAGCCAAGCGGGATTGCAGAAGATCCTCCCGGATCTGTTCAAGAGCCGGCTGTCCGATGAGGTTTTCAAACATCTTTTACCTTCTCCGTGATCAGGGGGAGGATAAAATCCCCAAAGATGCTTTTTTCCAGAATGGGACTTGAGTCAAAGAGAGGCTGCCGGGTCAGGACAAGAAGCAGGAGGACGATCACCGTGAGTCCCTGAACAATGCCGAGAATCACGCCCAGAAAATGGTCAACCGAATGGAAATTGATCCGTTCGGAAATATCCCGAAGCAGGAAACCCACGATTCTGATGAGCACAAAGACAATCAGGAATATGGCCAGAAAGGCAAGAATTTCCGGGATGATCCTGATATTCGACATGAAACGCTGGCGCAGATAGATTCCGCCGTTTTTATAGAGAAAAAAAGCGGCAAGGATGCCCAGAATCACTGAAGCCATGCCGGTAAACTCGCTGATAAAGCCCTTAAGTCCCGAACGGATGATAAAAATCAGCGCCAGAACAATAAAAACCCAGTCAATGGCGGCGATCTCCCTCATCGGGTTTCCTCCGCGGGCCTGGACAGGGAATCGGCAATGAGGGAGGCCGCATCCTTCTCCCCGATACGCCGGGAAGCTGCGGCCATGGCGCTTCGCTTTGCCTCATTGTCGTGAAGTTCCCCTACCGCGGAAACGAGAGCTTCCCCGCCTGCGGGGTACAATACCAATGCGGCGCCGGCCTTTTCAAAGTAACGGGCATTCTCCACCTGATCCCCCCTGGTTCCCGTACCCGCAAGGGGGATGAGGATCATGGGCTTCCCGGTAACGGCACATTCCCAGACCGTGCCCGCCCCGCTCCGCCCCAGCACCAGTTCGGCCGCGGCAAGCACATCGGGCATCTCCTTCCCGATGAAGGTATGGGAACGGTAACGGCTGCCCTGCTTGAGATTCCACTGGTTTTTGGGCCCTGTCTGGTGTACTACCGTATAGTAACGGGTAAGGGCATCCAGGTTCTCTCTGACAAGTTCGTTGAGTTCCCGGGCCCCCTGGCTCCCCCCCAGAACGAGGAGAATCCGCTCATCCGCCGCCGTACCGAGAAAGGTCTTCCCTCTTTGCGGATCTGCCCTGCGAAAACTGCTCCGCACCGGCTGGCCGCTGACAATGATACGGGAACGCAGCGCCTCCGGGAAAAAGGCCGACGTTTCTTCATAGGCGGTAAAGATCCGTCCCCCCGAAAGGGCGGCAAAACGGGCGTTTATCTTCGTGGCCAGTCCCGGACTGATGTCCGACTCATGGGTATAGACAGGAATTTTGAGGGAAGCTGCCGCCGCGCAGGGCGGAACCGAGACAAAGCCCCCCTTGGAGAAGAGCAGAACCGGTTTTTCTCTTTTAAGGATGCGCCGGGCGGCAAAAAAACCGGCAATAACCCGAAAAAAGTCCGGTATCGTCTTGAGGGAGAGGTAGCGGCGAAGCTTTCCGGCAGGAATTCCGTAGAATTCGATACCTTCGTTTTCTACGATACTCCTGTCCATCCCGGTTTCCTGCCCAATCCAGAAAATCCGGTAGACTCTCAGCTCTTTTATCCGGGCGGCTACTGCCAAACCGGGGTAGATATGCCCGCCGCTACCACCGCCTGAAAATACGATGCTCCGCATGAATTCAGGTTACCTGAAAAAAGATACTTCTTCAACATTGATTTGTCCGGAATTGGTTTGTCCGGAAACTTCGGTTTTTAGGGGAAACTGTTCCAAAATACCAAATTCCGGAAGATCGTCTGTTGACGCCATTAAAACAAATAACTATGTATTATAGTAAAATAGTCTAAATAATAGACGCTTCTTAAAATAGTTCATTATTTAGATAAATTATCCATGGAGGCTATTAGACATGAGACAGAAAGCACGAAAGAAAGTTGCCTGTACGACACCCCCGGCGGCTTGTGTATGGAAAGCATTACTGGGGTTTCTGGCAGTATCTATCGGCATGGCAGGATGCGATAACGGAAGCTCCCTGCCCTCCGACCCGGAACCGGGGGCAAAAAATTCCCTTTCCGGGGTATACAACATGAGGGATCTGGGCGGTTACGAGAACCCAAACGGTAAGCGTGTCCGCTACAACCTTATCTACCGTTCAGATGAACTCAACAACCTCTCCGACCAGGACCTGAGGAATCTGGAGATGAAGGGAATAAGGTCGATAATCGATTTCCGTACCGTGAACGAGCGGCGTTCAAACGGAGAGGATATACTCCCCCGTTCCGTCGCCAATTTTATTCCCATACCGATCAGCGCCGGGGATCTCAATTTTGAAGGAGCGGCCGCGCGGAATACCGAACAGAATACCTATTGGGTAACTTTGCTGTACGGCCAGCCAAAGCCGGGTTATAGGGCCACAGACAAAAATGACCGGTATCTGGCAATGCTGAACGATCCCATTTTGCCGCAGTTTATACCCGACAATCCGAATGGGCCCATCGAGATATTTTATCCTAAATATCTTCCCATTATCGGCGATAAAACCATGGGCAGATTCTCTCCCAACATCTACTATGTTTATCCGGAAAAAGACCTGGTTACCGGTTTTTTGGCTGAATACAAACTTTTTTTCCAAACCCTGAAAAACGAGGCAAACTTCCCCCTGATCTTCCATTGTTCTGCGGGCAAAGACCGCACCGGGTTTGCCGCGGCGCTGCTTCTCTCCCTCCTGGGAGTTGACCGGGAGATCATCATCAACGACTATTTGCTCTCCGCGGAAAACGTCAGGGAAAAATACGCCCCCTACGTAGAACTGATAAAACAGCGAACCGGCGGCAGAGGCGATATTGAACCGCTGGTAACGGTCAAGCGGGAATACATAGAAGCCGCATTTGCCCGCATTGATGATGAATGGGGCGGCATAGAAAACTACTTCACCAACAAAATGGGTTCTATCAAATACGGGGACAGGGATGTCCCAAAGGTTGACAGACCCGGACTCGGACTCAGTTCAAGCGATCTGGATCAGATCAGAGCCCTTTTTCTGCACTAAAGCAAGGAGAATTACATGAAAAAAATACTGATTTTTACCGTTGCCGCACTATTCTGCGCAGGCGCCGCCCTGGCCGATACAGCCCAGACCATGCCGAAAGGCACGGGACGAGTCTATGTGGCCCCTACCTTCTTCTTTGTTCCCGGTATCTATGACAGACTGGGTTCCTACAATGCCTATGAAGACGGAAAAGGCCGTATTATTGGCGGAAACCTGGGTTTTGCCACCGAATACGGCATACTGGACTGGTGTACCATCGCGTTCCGCTGGGCGCCGGGCTGGAATTTCGCTTCCGACGTCGATCTTGATAACAGCGTCACCAAATCCGGCATCACCTATACCGACAGGAACGAATACAACGTCAACGGTGTGGCCGACATGGATTTCGGCATCCGCTTCCTCATCGTTGGCGAAAACGCGCCGGTAAAGAATGAAATCATCAGAGTTTCGTTTGCTCCGGGACTCAAAATTCCCCTTCCCGGCCCGGATTTTGAGAGCCAGTACGCCTCGTATACCGATAACATCAAGGAATACTTCAACAAGGCGGCAGTCAGCGTCTATAGCGGACAGACACCGGAAGATCCCGCACACGGAATCTATACCGTCGGCAACCTTGACCGCCATGCCTTCGGCATCGGAGGCAGACTCAACGCCGACTACATCTTTAGCGAGAACTTCTATATAGGCTTCTGTACCGAATTTACACGCTACCTTACCACCATTCCCGCAAAAAAATACGGGTTTGAATACGGCGGCTCCCTGGACGGCAACTCCGTGGACTTTAGCAGTAAACTGAGTTTCGAGATTGAACCGGTCTATACCCGTATCCTCGGGAATAACGTGCTTACCGTCGGCCTGCCCCTCACGGTGAACATGGCGCCCCCTGTTGTCGCCAAATACGACGGCAGAACCATGGAAATCCTCGGTGAACAGATGCTCTTCAGCATGATGCCCCGGATAGGCTGCCTGTTCTTCGCAGGCCCCCTGCCCATGGAAGCCGAACTGGACTACACCCTGCCGATATACGGCAAGAACTACGCTGCCCAGCACGGGTTAACACTGCTTCTCAAGATTTACTTCGGCCTCCCCTCTTCCGGGAATTAGAGTTACGTGTTGTGAGTTATTGACTAAAAAGGGCGTTTTTGCTAGGCTTTTTGGGCTCGGGCCGCTAGCTCAGTAGGTAGAGCAAAGCCCTTTTAAGGCGTGGGTCGGCCGTTCGAATCGGCCGCGGCTCATTTTTACTCTCTGTCCTGTAAGGAGTCAAAAAGTATTCTCGGATTAGAAAAACCGCTGTGAACAACTTGTGGAAAACAAAAACCACATATTTTATATATTAGGCGAGAAAGCGAAACATCAAGCAAACCGTAGGAATCAGGCTGAACAAGAAAACGATTGATCGCTACAAGGCTTTGGGCAAAGGTTATACCGGAGTAATGGCTGCTGTTTTGGAATATTCGATAGCCCATCCGGAAATACTCAAAAAGGCATTGTAGGCAGGTTGTTTTTTGCCTTACACCGGGTCATCGCTCTTGTGACGGCTGCAGTACCGGTGGGCAAGATGAACGTTTTCCAGGGTGGCTTAATATATCCGCTCTGGTATTCCCATGCCTGAACGCGGATGGCACAAGACGCCGATCCGGCCTTGACAAATCCCTGCGATTATGATAAATACATACCATGAAGCTGTTCTGTTCCTTGCATAGCAAGAAA
>JAITES010000224.1 GCA_031281925.1 Treponema sp.
TATTAAATTTTTCTTTTAATTGAAAAAAACTCAAAACTATACTATGGGATTGTTTCATTTGTGAATACAGGGGCTGTTCCCAATTACAAAGGACAATTCCTATAAAAATGATCTTTAGAATTCGTTTCATATATCCTCCTCTTTTTCATATAATACCAACAAAAAGCCGGATAATCTTATGGAAATACACATATCACGGCCCTGCGGAAAGATCAAGAGAGTATTTCCCCAGCCTAAACGCTCCCCTTCAATTCTTCCGGATCCAGCATGTTTGCCGCATACTGTTTTGCCAGCAGGGAAGGGGGAAGCCAGGGATCAAATTTTTCTGTGAACGGGATGGTATCCACAGATTTTTCCGCCAGGGTTTCAAGAGAGGCGGAATTCAGGTTTTCGATGATCCTGAAGAGGTTTTCACGGAAGAGGGCGAGGGGGAGTTTTGAACTAACAAAGATGCTGTAATCGCTTTCCCGAAAGAGGGCGATAATGCCCAGAACGGCGGCCGTTTCTTCGTCCTGGAGGATGAGGAGCAGCGTCCTCATGCCCCGGCTTCCCAGCCAGGGAAGTATGCGGAAGCTGGTATAGGGCCCCCCGGAATCTCCGCCTGTTTCGATAAGGCTCCAGCCCTTCCGGCCAAAGCCGAAATTCTCCGCGGTGTTTCTGGCTTCTTTAAGGCGTTTTGCGGCGCGGGTGGAAAGATATGTGTAGGATTCCTGCGAGAGGAGGATCTCCGGAATCTTTGCCGAAAGGCGCGGATGGTTTTCCGCGCCGCCGCCCCGCCAGAGCCGCAGGGCGCCTTCTGTTCCGGGCTCTACAGTGATCTCTCTCTGTCTCTGATCCTGCCGGAGCACCCGCCAGTAGCGGCCTCCAAGAACGATGCTGCTTCCCGGCGGCGGGGCAAAATTTACCTTTCCTATTTCCATTGCTCCGTGAATCACCCGGTACTCGGTGTCGCTTGAAAAAACCGAGTAGAAACTGTAGTGGCCCGTGATCCTCTCCCCCTCAAGGCCGGTGATCAGGGTTCCTTCGGCGGTCTGTTCCAGAAGCCCCGCACGGATAAGGGCCTCAAGAAGGCGGCGGTAGTCTTCTCCGCTTATCCTCTCAAAACCGGGAAGGCTCAAGACTTCTTCCTCCAGAAGCTCTGTCTTCTTTTCTCCCTCGGAGGCGATGAGGGAGAGGCTTTCGTGGATAAGGAGGCTGTAGGGCAGGGGAGGCTCCGGCCTGTCCTCAATCCACTTTTCTTTAATATAGAGTTCTATCACGGCGATGGTTTTCAACAGCGCCCAGGGCATATCGAGTGCATCATTACTGTCGTCGAGGCTGCTGAAGTAGATCTCGCTTGTCCCGCTCCGTCTTCCCGAACGTCCCAGCCGCTGGGCAAAGGCCGACACGGAAAGGGGAGGCCCAAGCTGTATAACCCTGTCCAGGGCGCCTATATCGATTCCCATTTCAAGCGTCGCCGTCGCGGTCAGTGTTACAGGCCCTGCCGCCTCCCGCAGTTCCTTTTCCGCCTCTCCCCGGAGCGCGGCAGAGATACTGCCATGGTGGATAAGAAAGCGGCTTTCCCCCCCGCCGATGGATCTCAATGCCCCGGCTGTCTCTTCCGCGTCAAGACGGCTGTTGGTAAAGATTATGCAGCGTTTCCCCCGGGTTTCCCCGTAGAGGGATTGGTAGTAATTCTGTTCTTCACCCTTGCTCCGGGAAAAATAGTCAAGGGCGATGCGTACACGGCGTCTGCTTTTCTCTTCTTCGATGAGGGCCGTCTCTCTTCCAAGCCGGCTCCCCCTTGCTATCCATTCCATTGCCCTGCGGTAATCGGCCAGGGTGGCGGAAAGCCCTATGCGTCTGGGAAACGAAGTGGAAAGGTTCCCCAGGGCCCTCTCGATCCTGACAAGTTGACAGAGAAGCTGCTGCCCCCTTCCGGTTCCCATAAAGGCATGTACCTCATCAATGACTACAAAGGAAAGTTCCCGGAAGAGAGGGGCAATCCTGCGGGGCTGCCGCAGTAACAGTGCTTCCAGAGATTCCGGTGTTATCTGCAGTATCCCTGCGGGTCTCTCCAAAAGCTTTTCCTTGTGCCGGCCCGGTACGTCTCCGTGCCAGCGCCAGAGGGGAATTTCCGCGTCACGTGCCAGGGCTTCAAGGCGGCTGAACTGATCGTTGATAAGGGCTTTGAGGGGGCTTATGTACAGGGCGCCTACAGAATCCCTGCGTTTCTCCGCCAGTATTGATATTACCGGAAAGAAACAGGCCTCGGTCTTTCCGGACGCGGTACCTGCTGCAATGATGAGGTGTCTCTCTTCCCCAAGGATCTCAACGGCCGCCGCTTCCTGTACGGGCCGCAGGCTCTCCCATTCCTGATTGTAGATATACTCCCGTACAACAGGGTGCAGTCGTTCGTAGACGCGGTTCATATCCTATACTTCAAAGTCCGCATAGAAACTGCCGCCGGGTTTATAGCCTTCAACCCGGTAGCCGTCCCGGTATACAAGATCGTCAAAATTCAAATTTTCGTTGCGGGTGATATTGAGCAGTCCCAGAAAATCCCTGGCGATTTCCCTGGGAGTTATAAATTCTTCCGCCCCGGCTTTCGAAAAGGCCTGTTCCAGGAAAATTGAAAGTTCCCTGTTTCCCAATTCGCTTTCATAGGCATGGTGAAAGGCATGAATATCCCTGAGCCGTTCCAGCAATACATAGATCTCTTCCTGACTCAACTGGGAAAGCCTCAGCACAGGGCCTGAATAATCGGTGTAACCTTCACGGGCAAAGCGGCTTTCCGCAAGACGGCTTTTCAGGGCCTGGTAGCTGAAGAGCCCCCGTCTGTCATCTTCAATAAACTGGGGAGTACCCGCAAGATAGATGCCCAGCCGTTCAGCCTTTCCCTGCATTACATCGTTGAAGAGAGCCAGCAGTTTTTCGTAGTTATTCTCCCGCGACTGGCGGTTGCCGATTTTTGCCAGTTGGGTACATTCATCAATAAAGAGTAACAGCCCCTTGGAGCCTGAGCGGAAACTGAAGGCGGCAAGAAGTTTGATGTAGTCATACCAGTTTTCCCCGGTGATGATCTCCCCGGTTCCCAACAGGGCCTTTGCTTCGGTTTTTGTCGCGTACTCTCCCCTGAGCCAGCGGAGAGCGGCTTCTTTTTTTTCATCAACACTGTTGGTGTAGGCCAGATAGTAGGCGCTTAATACGCGCGCAAAGTCAAAACCGTGGGCAAGGTCTTCCATTTCGTTGACCGTTTCGTAGATCCGTTTTTCCACCAGTTTGGGCAGATCCGGATCGTTGGCCCCGTAGCCGTCCTGAATGAATGAAAGCCTGATCGAGTTGATCCATTTTTGCAGCAGGCCTTCCAGAGCGCCGCCTTCGGGCCGGGCCCTGGACGCAAGACGCTGGAGGAGTTCCCGGTAGGTTTCAAGTCCTGCGGGTCCTGTAAGACGTTTCTCGGGCGAAAGGTCCGCGTCGGCAGTGATGAATCCCTGTTCCAGCGCGTAGTTACGGATCGCCTGGAGGAAAAAACTTTTGCCGCTGCCGTAACGTCCGGCAACAATCCTAAAGGCGGCGGCTCCCCCCGCAATATTGTCAAGATCCTGCAGGCTGGCTTCCACTTCCCGTTTGCGTCCAACGGCAATGTATTCAAGTCCCACACGGGGTACCACCCCTGCGGAAAGGGAGGAGAGAATCGCCGAACTTATGCGTCTGGGAAGGTCAGGCATGTTTTAAGTATAGTCCGAATGCCAGACTTTTGTTAAGAGTCTTCATCTCCGCGGCAACAGCCTCTTCCGGTATTCTTCCGCGATGCAAGGCCCCTCTTTCCCGTTTTCAATCAACAGATCCCCAAAGGCGTCCATGAACTTTTCATTGATGCTGTCGATAAGCAGTTCCGGCATGGAGAGGCCCGCGGCCGCCGTCTTTTCAAGTTCGCTTTTTAGTGAGGATGGATCTTCGGCAGAGGCAATGCAGAGCAGGGCGTCCCGTTCCGTCCCGTTCAGTCCGTTGATAAAAGCATCAAAGGTATCGATAAAAGTATCGATAAAGGTATCAATGCCGGGCTGTTTTTTTTCAGCCTTTTTCAATCCGGGTGGAGGCGGCTCATGGCCGCTCTCTGTCCTGCGGTCTCCGGCGGAATTTTCTTCAATCAGCAAAAGCTGTTTTACCTCATCCGATTCGGAGCGGAGTCTTTCGATGGATTCATGACGCAGTTTTACCGAGCCGGGCCGTATATGCACGGGAAGGGCCGCGTCATTCAGCGCAGCGTCGGCTATGAGCCGCCAGTATTCCTCCAGGGGGGGCGTCTGCCGCGGTTTTTCAAAGCCTGTCTTTATTTTCATCATGTATTCGACATAACGGAAAACCGAGGAAATAAATTTGAGAAGCGGTTTAGATCCGAGAAAGTGGGCCCACTCGGCGGTGTAGGAAGAGTAACCGGCGGCTTCCATGCCCGCAAAGGCCCTGCGGCTTTCACGGTATGTCTGAACCGGGAAGAAAAATTCAAAAAACCGTTTTTTGCAGAGATCCCGGAGCCTCCGGTCGATAAGATTTATAACTTTTTCAAGGGCCTTTTCCAGTTCTTTTCCGTAAAAGACATAAAAACTGTTGCCCTGCAAAAGATCGCCTGTAAAAAGATTTATATCTTCAAAAGCGATACTGTTGTTTTCTTCAATGTACTTTTTGTGAATCAAAAGATCCTGTATAAGATAATCCCTGCTTCCGGCGGCTCTTGAAAGGACAAGCGGAAGAGTCCGGGATGTAATTCCGTACATGATGCCGAAATCAAAGAGCCGCTGCAGAAGCCGGCAGGAGAGGCGCGGCTGTTCCGCTGTTTCCTGTAAATCCCGCTTTTCCCCCGAAAAACTTTCCAGCCATACGCAGTATTCCTGCAGCCGGGACAGTTCGGCGAAGGCTTCAGGGGGTTCCGTGTTTCCCATGGCAAGGCAGAGTTCCCTCGCATAGATGCGGATAAATGCCCTTCCCGCGGGTTTCTGTATTCCTTTCCTGAACAGGTGCCGCCAGCGGAAAAAGTTATTCTTTTCCTCCTGCGAAAGTTCCCCGAAGGTGAATTTTGTTTTGACCGCGGCCTCAGGATCGTAATCCCCCGTGCCTTCCGCATAAAAGAATACGCCTTCTTCGGCAAGTTCGGGGGCAGGAATACCGCGGAATTTGGCATCTACCGTAAAACGCCCCCCGAAGGGGGACTTAAGAATTTCCCTGGACGGCATCCGGTAGAAACGGGGCAGGGGCAGGGCCGCTCCTGTATTCCGGTAGATCCATCTGCCCAGTTCGGCTCTCTCCCCCTTTAGGCCGAAAAACCGCCGCAGGGTTTCTTCTCCCGGTTCCTCCGAAGAGATACCCAGCACGACACTTGCGTCTATAGCGCCCAGCCTTTCCATATAATTCCCCGCGGCATGTGCCAGTAAGGAACCTTCGCCTGCACTTCGTTTCGGCTCGGCGGCCAGTTCCGGCTCAAGCAGAATAAGAGTATCGCAGATGCTCACAAGGCTGTTGGAAGACGGCGGCAGGGATTCATAAAAACCGGTACAGATACCCTTGTTCCGTGAACTTAAAAGATCCTCTCCTTCAAGGGGAGGGGGGAGGCCCGCGGTAGAAATACTGTAATAGAGTTCCCAAAAATTCCTTTCCATAAGGACAATGGTTTTCCCCGCACGTGTTTCCGTGGAAACATGTTTCCCCGCGCTTTCCGTGTTCTGCAGCCATCGCGCCAAAAGAGCCGCGGCTTCGGCCCTGCCGCGTCCTGAGTGGATTACCCCGCCTGAAATTCCCCAGAAGCGGAGAAAGTCCAGGTGGGCGCAAAAAATTGCCGACTTTTCGGCCCTGTCAAGCCAGGGAGGGCCCTGATATTCAAGCCTGCTGAAGTAGGGCGGCGCTTCTCCCCGCCGGAAGAGGAGGGGAACAGGGATACTGACGCCTTCAATTACTTCGCCTCCTGCGTAGCGCCCGAGGGGATTGAGGCCCGTTTTTTCAAGATCCTTCCGGCGGGCCCATTTTTCATCGAGAAGCACATAGTCTCTGTCACAGGCGGCGGATACCTCAGCCGCGTCATAGTGCCTGCAGTCCGTATCCCTGCCCCAGGCCAGGGCCGGTATTCCCCGTATTGTTCTCCCTCCCTTCCCCGGCTCCGCCCTGACCGAAAGCACCAGCGACAGTTCCTCTGCCCTGATAAAAAGTCTGTCTTCCGAAAGTTTTTGCTTCAAGGCTTTGTCCGCGAAACTATTGATCAGCCGCATCTTTTCGTCGGCAAAGCGGGGAATCTCCTCTCCGCGGAGTATCAGTTTTTCGCCGGAGCCGTATTCGGCAGCAAGCTCATCCAGAGTTTCATCATCAATTATTTCATAAATTTCGTCATGATAGAGATAGTAACGGGACAGCTCTTCCAGGGGCAGCCAGTCCTTCCGCGGAACAATTTCCCTTTGCACTCTTATTGCGAGAGTGCTTTCTCCTCCCGCAGAAGTTCTGCGTCCTGCAGCAGGAATTTCCAAATCCAGGCCCATGAGCCTCTTTCCGGGAGGCGCCATGGAGGGGCCTTTTGCCACAAGCGGGTGAGGACTCCTGCGGGCCAGGGCCAGCAGAGTCTTTCCCCCAATCTCTTTTCCGGAAAGACAGCCGGCAGCAGATCCTTCCGGCAGACTGTACACGGAACCCTTGTTACGGAACATGCCGCCCCCCAGATCTTCCGCGCCGGGAGGAAGAGTACGGATAAAAACACCATTACTGTAATTCAGGTAAAAGAATGGAAAATCCAGGATTGCGGCTTCAGTTTTATCCATGGGCATTTTCCGGCACTGGAACCCTCATGTCCGTCAGAATCTGTTCATAAAACCGGCATTATGGACGACACTAATTGCCGCCGGGCACTTCATTGAGAACTTCATCAGCCAGCACAAACACCAGCCTGCCTTCCCGGAGCAGTTCACGGTTTCTTTCATTTCCGGTGATGAGCAGGGCATCTTCCCTGTCGATAACCGGGTCTGTAGGCCTCTTTCCGAAAATTTCCCGTGCGATTATCCTCAGGGGCCTTTCCCCCGCCAGGGAGAGGAGTTCTTCGCTCAGGCCCGAAGGGGTGGAAAGAAATATATCCCTCTCTTTTGCATAACGGACTACCGGGCCTGAGTGTCCTGATTTGAGCATGTTTTTTTCAAATATCAGATTCATTTCCGTGTCCCAGATTTTGGGAAAGATGCAGGGACGGGCAAGATATGAGATGCGCATGCCGTGGGCGGGAAGCTCTTTTGAAGCAATGATGATGATGCCCGTATAACCGGGTGAAGAATTTGAACCGACTGTGCGCAGTATCTCTGCGGGACGGCTGCTTCCCGGAAGCATGGAGCCCAAACTGGAAAGCTTTAGGGCATAAGGGGCCCGGAGCAGAAGCAGATCCGGAGAAAAGGCGGGAGGGGAGAGGGAAGCCGCCGCAGCAAAATCTTTAAGGGCATCCATGCTCAAGTCGCCGCTCTGTATAAAATCCCCGACGGTCCGGGAAGAATCTACCGGAATGAGCGAAAGCAGGGATTGTATCAGCGAAGGGTAGGCGGCCCTGATATATTCTTCGCCCTGTACCCTGCCGTTGGGGAATTTCAGTCCTGCGGAAGCCAGGTTCAGGGAAACCGTTACATCCATCTCCATGCGTTCCCAGGCAATCCCCCCGTTTATGGCTATATCCTCTCCCGGCAGGGGAAAACCCGGAACGGTATACAGGAAAAAGACAGCGGCCAAGAAAAAATTTCCCCTCATCATCTGTTTCATAGTTTAATCCTCTACTGCGGCACCTTCAGGTTCCGGCCTTCCCTGAGAATGGAATCCATGCCCATGCCGTTGGCTTCCGCTAAAAGTTCCGGGTCTACATCGTAGGCCAGGGCAATTGACCAGAGGGATTCGCCTTTCTTGACAAGATGATTCCCGCCAAAGGCCCTTTGCTCTACAGCAACTCTGTGCCGGTAGGGCTCCACTTCCCTAAACGCGGGGATTATGATCCGCTGCCCTATCCTGAGGTATCTCGGCTGTATGCCCGGATTCATGCTCTCGATCTGATCCACCGATACCCCGTAATGGAGAGCCAGGGCCAGCAGGGTGTCCCCGGAACGGATCGTGTGGGAGTAGTACTTTACAAGGTCAATGTCCTTCCGGGCCAGTACCGCAGCGATACTGCCGGCGTCTTTTGCGGGAACCTTCAGGAGGTAGTTTTTATCAATGGGAGTAACGCCGGTTTCAAGTTCCTGGTTTGCCATGAACAGAAGAGTCTGATCCATTCCGGCTTCGGAGGCCAGGAGAGAGAGGCTTGCGGCCCGTCCTACGGGAATACGCACCCATTGGTAGTCGCCGGACCATACAGGGTTCATGCCGTACTGCCGGGGATTGAGGAGTATATGGGATACCGCCAAAAGTTTCGGCACATAGTGTATTGTTTCTGTTTTCAGCTTTTTCTGCCGGGAGAGTTCCCAGTAGTCGCTGATCCCGGTCTGTTTGACTATCCGGCTTACGGCCCCCAGGCCTGCGTTGTAGGCAGCCAGAGCCAGAGCCCAGTCTCCAAAGTAGTTATAGTTTTCTTCCAGCTTCCGCAGGGCTCCATCGGTAGATTTCCAGAAATCCCGTCTCTCGTCCACCCATTCATTCACCTTCATGTCAAAGGGAGAAATACTGTTCTTCATGAACTGCCAGAGCCCCACCGCTCCGGAACGGCTGCGGGCCTTTGCCGAATAACCGGATTCAATCACGGGAAGGCAGAGCAGCTCAAGGGGCAGGCCTCTTTTTTCAATTTCTTCACGGATAAACGGAATGTAGGGTTCGGCGCGTTTCATGACCGCTTCAAGCCATTCCTTCCCGCCTTTGGACGTGTACTGTTTCAGATAGCGCTGATACAGTTCATTGTCATCATCATAAAAAAGACTTAAAGGCCGGGAAGAAGTAAAAAAATCGCAGGATGTTTTAAGTCCTGCAGGCGCGGCGGAATACCGCTCCCTCAGAGGCCGTATATAAGGCGATAGGGGAAGCCCTGTCTGCGCAGTGTTACTGTCGTCCGTTATTGCCGTTTCTTCCGCGCTTAGCGGGGCTGCAAGCAGAAACAGCAGCACTGTCAAACAGGCCGCGCCGTATATGGCTGCCTTTTTTTCACTCTTCTTCCCTTGCATTAAAATTTCTCCCCATAGTATACGCCGGCCCATTCCCAGCGGCCGTGAATCTCAGGATTCGAGGGAAAGTAGATCTTGCGGAAGTAGAAGTACCAGACGGAGATATACTGCGACCAGCCCCAGGTACGCAGATACGCCTCATTGGCATTGGAACCGGCCGCGAGATCCCTGGCATAGTAGATCCGGTTTCCCCGCATAAAATCGGAGAGATTGAATTCTGCCATCCCCGAATCGTCGGCTTCTTCCTGTTCCCAGGAACGGGCAAAGAAATTCACCTTGGCCCTGTAAGACCAGAGCCTCCCCGAGGAACCGGAATCAAGAGCGGCTCGTATCGTACTCAAAAGCACGTTGAGGTTTTCAAAAGTCCAGTCTTTGGGAGAATTGTTAAAATCCACCAGCTGCTTTGCATAGTTATCCGCATCGGGGAAACCGGGAATCACGGAACCCATGTAGGGCAGATACTGGGTATAGGCCTGAATGGCGCCGTTCCAGTCGCCTATCAATTCATAGGCCTGGGCAAGCATGAAGTAGGAAACCCCCAGGTCAATCTTGTCCGGGAAACGGGAGATCAGTTCCTGATAGTACCAGACCCGCTGTTCAGGATTATTCACCAGGGTGATAAGCTGGTTGAGACAGGCCAGGTGTATTGATTCTCCCTGGACAGTCAGATCCGGATAATTTTTTATAATTATCTCAAAGAACCGGGCTGCAGCGGGATAGGCTTCCTGCTGGAGATAGGCATAGGCAATGGTCAAAAGATAGTAGCTGTTGTATGGATCACCAGGATACTTGACCGTTCTTTCGGAAAGAAAGTTGATAAGCTTGCTGTATTCCCTGATGCGGATATAGTTATTGGCAATCTCGCGGACAATGACAAATACATCCTCCCCAACCCCGTCCTTTTCCGAAAGGAGTCTGAACAGATCCCCAAAAACCTCAGCCTGCCCGGAGGATACTTCCAGATAGTAAGGATGCGGGGAAACGCCGGCTTTATTCCTGCCCGGTCTTTGTTCAGGCCGGCAGCCTGAAAAGACACCAATAAAACTTATACAAAGCAGAGAAAAATACAAAAATCGCTTCCCCGGTCCCATATCTTTTGATCTTAACACGATGAAACCTCATTGGCAAGGAAGCTTTTTGCCGATATACTTATAATATGCATCATATAGTTTCCCGCCGTACCGCAGCACAGCTTCTTTTTATTATCGGCCTTTTGCTCATGTTTCTGGGAACTGTCTTTCTTATTGTAACGCTCACCAATATTTCCCGGATTTCCGTGATGACATCCTTTATTTTTATTGTTCTGGGGCTGTTTTTGGCTTTTTTTGCCATCCAGCTCAAGAAACGTTCCCTCTACCTCTTCTTTGCGGCTTTTTTTCTCCAGATAGGGCTCTTCCTTTTCCTGGCCTCACTGAGGATGCTTCCCATTCCCTTTTCCAAATCCTGGCCTCTCCTCTCCGTGTTCTCCGGCCTTGCTCTTTTCCCCGCAGGCTGGCGCCGTTACGGAGCCCTCCGTTCCAAATATGTGGTGCCTTCAATCGTCTTTCTCATCCTCGGTTCGGTACTGATGATCTTTTCCCTGGATGTGGTTCCTTTTTCCTTTACCCAGTTCATTATTCGTTGGTGGTCTCTGCTCGTCGTACTGGCGGGGCTTACCCTGATACTCGTCTCTGTGGGGACGAATAAAGAAAACGGAGAGGTGAAGAAGTGAAGGAGGTCTTTGGGGGGGTATGCCTTATCCATGCATCCTAGAGCCGGGAGCCTGCTCTGGCCCGTACTTTTTTTTAGCCTGCTCATTCTTTCCTGCGGAACCAAACCGGCAGCGCGGAAGCCGGATAGCGGTCCTCCAAATACCGTAAATTCCCAGCCGCCGGCCTCAACGGGAGGCGTTGTCGAAGAACTGCGGAGCCTCACCGAATCAGGAATCCCTTCAAATTTGCTCCGGGCACTGGATCTTGTCCGCAGCCGGGATCTGGGCGGCACCGAATTCGGCCGGGTCATGAACGGCATCAATGTAACCCTTATCAGGACGATTTACCCCGACCTCCAGACCCAGCTTCCCAATCCGGATTTTCCCTCCAATCATGCCTATTCAAGGATCATCCGGGAAGCAGAACGGGGAAATTATACGCCTCCTTCCCCCGAATCGGGGGACTATCTTGAATATGTGCTGCCGTTTCTTGCTCTCTACCGGGAAACCGGCGACAGACTCCTCACCGCCCTGCCGGATCTCCAGAAGGCAAGCGCCATGAACAGTAATTCCGTGCTGGCGGCCCTCTTCATCGGCATCGTATACGAGAGAACAGGACGGCTCAACGAGGCCGTGGCGGCCTTTACCCGCTGCTATGACTTGTCCCGGGAGTGTTATCCTGCCGCGCTGGGCCTTGCCCGGGTAATGCTCAGAATAGGCCAAAACCAGGAAGCCCTGCGGCTCCTTTCCGACCTTGTGATCCGTTATCCCGATTATCATTCCATAAAGAGACAGCTTGCCCTTACCTACTACCAGAGCGGGGACTGGGCACGCGCCGATCCCGCCATTGCGGAGATCCTTCAAAAGGACAGCAGGGACGCCGAATTCATTCTGATGAGGGCGCGGGTACTGGTTGAGCAGGGCCAGTTCCTCCAGGCCCAGGTTCCTCTGGATCTGTACCAGGGAATCAATCCCAATAACAGACTCTATCTTTTCCTGCGGGCGCGGGTTCAGGCGGAAGGGCTGCGCAACCGGGACGCAGCCCTCAACTATCTGCGTTCCATACTCCGTTCCACGGTCCGGGACGACGAGGTTTCCGTTTATACGGCCCGGCTCCTCATGGAATCAAGCCGCCCGGAGGATCAGAATGAAGGGCGGCAGCTTCTCCGGAGCCTCCTGGAAGCTCCCGATCCTTCACCGGTTGTGCTGGATCTGGCCCTTCAGGATGCAATCCGGCGGCAGGCCTGGCGGGAAGCGCTTCCCTGGCTGAACCGGCTTCTCGACGAACGCCGTTCCTCACAGGATCTTGTCAATGCATATATTGTGGAAAGGGGCCTGGGAAACAACGCCCGCTCCCTCAGCTTTGCACGGGAACTCTACGAGAGGAATCCTGCCAATGATGAAGGAGCCGTTTCCTATTTTTCCGCGCTTATCGATACAGGCCGCATTGACGAGGCGGGAAGGATGATCGAAAGCCGGCTTAACCAGGCGCCCGGCGGCCCGGTAAAGAGCCGCTACTACTACCTGCGCAGCCGTATCAGAACCAACGAAGATTCGGTGATGAACGATCTCCGTTCCAGCCTCTTTGAGGATCCCCGGAACCTTGATTCGATCATCTCCATGTTCGATATCTACCACCGCCGCCGGGACGGACGCCGGGCAGTCTACTACCTCAAGCAGGCCCTCGCCCTGGATCCCAACAATCCCCAGCTAAAACGCTACGAAGCCGAATACGCAAGCCTGATGTAGTTTTACTTTGCCAATAGATATGCGCATTCTTCTTCGGACAGGTCTACGGGTTTTCCGATACTTTCGGCCAGAAACAGAACCCGCGCTATGGATTCGCAGGCTTCAATTCTGTTCATCGCATCGTAGATGTCTTTGCCGAGTACCAGCACTCCGTGATTGGCAAGGAGAATCGCGTTATGCTTTTCGACAAGTTCCGCGGCCCCGGTAAAAATATCCGGAGTCCCCGGCCTGCCGTAAGAAGCCACCGGGATTTCTTTGAAGATATGCATCATCTCAGGATATGCCCTGCTTTTCAGAGGCCGGCGGTTCAGGGCAAAGGCCGTCAGGTACGGCGCATGGCAGTGAATCACCGCCTTAACGTCGGCTCTGGCCTTGTATGACTGGGTATGCAGCAACAGCTCCGATGAGGGGGGAAATTTCCCTCCCACCTGTTTGAGGCTGTGCTCTTCCAGGATGGCGATCATGCCTTCATCGAGAAAGGCCTTGTTTTTGCCCGAGGGAGTTATATAGATGAAACCGTCCTGCAGCGCCGAAATGTTGCCTTCAAAGGCATTCACCAGGCCCTTTGCATCCATACGCCTGCATACAGTCAAAATATCGCCGATCAGCTGAGCATCCATGTTTCCCTCCCGGAATTTTGAAAAATCGCCATTCTGCCTTGAAAAGCAGTTTCAGTATATGCGAAACTTATAAGTATCTCAATGGAACGAATTGAAGGAGTTTGTCATGAAGAAATATGTATGCAACGCGTGCGGATATATCTACGACCCTGCCTCAGGTGATCCTGACGGCGGAATAAAGCCCGGTACTCCCTTTGAAGACATCCCCGATGACTGGGTATGCCCGCTGTGCGGTGTAGGAAAGGACATGTTCTCCCCGGTGAATTAAGAATGAGGCTTCTCCGGGGATTTTACGCCCCTTGCAAGGCTTCCGCCTTTTTCGATATTATTAGCCATAATTTAATCTCTTGGAGGTTCTATGACCATACTTGAAATGCTGGAGCAGAGTAGTGTTTTAACCCTGCTCGGCATGGGAATTGTATTCAGTTTTCTGGTAATTCTTATCGTGTGCGTAACCCTGGTGGGGAAATTTTTCCACGCCGTTGGGGCAAATAAGAATGTTCAGCAGCCGGCAAAAACGGGGAGCCCGGCGGCGGGAGCCGGGAACGGGGCGGTAACCGCGGCTATTTCCGCGGCGGTCAACGAATATCGTAAAACTAACTCTTGACAATATAAGGAAAAAAGAATGCCGAAAGTAAAACTTACCGATTTGGTTCTCCGGGACGCGCATCAGTCTCTCTTCGCAACCCGCATGGTCACCTCCGACATGTTGCCGGCCTGTGAAAAACTCGATAAAGTGGGCTATTTTGCCCTGGAAACCTGGGGAGGGGCCACATTTGACTCCTGTATCCGCTTTTTGAACGAAGATCCCTGGGAGAGGCTCAAAAAACTCAAAGCCGCCCTGCCCAATACAAAGATCATGATGCTCCTCCGCGGGCAGAATCTTCTCGGCTACCGGCACTATGCCGATGACGTGGTCGCTAAATTCGTGGAATACGCCGCCAAAGACGGTGTTGATGTGTTCCGTATCTTCGATGCGGTAAACGATCCCCGGAATTTCCAGGCAGCCACCGCCGCGGCAAAGAAGACAGGCAAGCACATTCAGGCCGCCATTTCCTATGCGGTTACCCCCTTCCATACCATCGAAAAGTATGCGGAACTTGCCAAACAGTACGCCGATATAGGCGCGGATTCCATCGCCATCAAGGATATGTCCGGCCTCCTCAAGCCCTATGTGGCCTACGACCTCGTTAAGGCCATCAAAAAGGTTACCGACCTTCCCATCGAGATTCACTCCCACTCCACCACGGGCATGAGCGTTGGCACCCTGACCAAGGCCGCCGAAGCCGGGGCCGAGATCCTCGATACGGTTATTTCTTCCCTTGCCATGGGCACCAGCCACAGCCCCACCGAAACCATGGTGGAGATCTTCAAGGGCACCGAATATGATACGGGCCTTGATACCAACCTGCTCCTGGAAATTGCCGCATATTTCCGGGAGATACGGAAGAACTACAAGAAATTTGAATCCAGCTTCATCGGAGCGGATACCCGGATTCTCGTTTCCCAGGTACCCGGAGGCATGCTCTCCAACCTGGAAAGCCAGCTCAAGGAGCAGGGCGCTTCCGACAAGATCGACGCCGTGCTCAAGGAGATTGCCGTTGTACAGAAGGACTCAGGTTACCCGCCCCTCGTGACTCCCACCAGCCAGATTGTAGGTACCCAGGCGGTGTTTAACGTCCTTTTTGGGCGTTACAACCGGCTTTCCGGGGAATTCCAGGATCTTATGGCAGGCAAATATGGCGCCTGTCCGGCTCCCAAAAATGCCGAAGTGGTAAAAAAAGCCCTGGAAGCCCTCAAAATGGACAAGGAGATTACCCACCGTCCGGCAGATGATATTCCTCCCGAATACAATAAACTGGAAGACGAGACGAAAAAGCTTCTGGGAACCGATACGGTCAGTGTGGAAGACGTGCTTACCCTGGCGATGTTCCCCAAAGTGGCGCCGAATTTCTTCAAAAAACG
>JAITES010000156.1 GCA_031281925.1 Treponema sp.
AAGGAGGAGATACGGGCTCTTAAACGGGGAGATTTTTTTATTGATGGAGAGATTGTGTCTATTCACAAAACGGACAGGATTATTTCGATCATTACCAGTACGGATAAATTGTACAACGCACACATGAAGAACGGGGCGTACACGATATTCTGTATTAACAGGCATAAGCGTAAGTAGTAGTTATCCGTCCGGGGAGAAGCTATATACGATAAATAGAGTCTGTCTATAATGTAGACACATTATAGACAGACTACCTTAAAATGATCTGTCCATAAAGTAACCGACTTTATGGACAGACACTAAATAGATCAGGTAGCGGCAGCTTCGGCGGCAATTACCGGCAGGCTCTTTTTACCGTGCTTGACCGCGGCCCTGCAGGTCTTACAGATCTTAATCTTTACTCCGCCGGACTCCTGTTCATAGAGAATCTTTACATTGGTCCTCTTGCAAACCGGGCATTCTCCCCGGCCATGGAAAGCCAGTTCCCGAATGCCTTTTCCCCTGTGCGCTTTTGACATAGCTTCCCCTTACTCCGCAGCCTTTGCTTTGGCTTTATCAGATTTCGTTTTGCTCTTCTTTTCAGACTTATCGGCCTTCTTTTCCTTCTTGCCGCCGGTGTCAAGCTGGTAATCCACCAATTCAAGGATCACCACTTCTGCGGCGTCTCCGTAACGTTCACCCAGTTTGATGATCCGGGTATAGCCGCCCTTTCTTTCCTGCATCCTCTTGGCAATATCATTAAAAAGTTTTGCAACGATACCTTCATCAAAAAGCCGGGCGGAAACGATGCGCCGGTTATGAACCGAATCCACTTTTGCCCTGGTAATAAGTTTTTCCGCGGCCCGCCGGATCTCCAAAGCCTTGGCCTTGGTAGTCCGTATCCGTTCATGCCGGAAGAGGCTGGTCACCATGCTGCGTTTCAATGCCTTTCTGTGGGCCTGATCCCTGTCGAGGGGATTAAAGCCGTTTCTATGCTTCATCTTCTACTTCCTTTTGGGGCGTACTCTTGACTACATTCCGCAGAGCGCTGTAATCGGTTATCCCCAAACTTAAATTCCACTCCAGCAGTTTCTCCTTTATCTCCTGAAGGGATTTCTTGCCGAAATTACGGGTTTTTGCAATATCATCCTCGGTTTTCCGTGTAAGTTCACCGATGGTTTTTATGTTTGCATTCTTGAGACAGTTGGAAGAGCGGACTGAAAGCTCCAGTTCTTCCACCGGCATGTTAAGAATCCGGCGGATGGTTTCATCCATATCCTCATTGCCGTCATCTTCGGCATACTCATTTTCCTTGAAGTTGATAAATACCGAAAAATGATCCTTTGCGATCTTTGCGGCCTCCGCCAGTGCGTCATCGGGCCTTACCGTGCCATCTGTCCACACCTCAAGCACCAGCTTGTCATAATCGCTCCGCTGACCTACCCGGGTAGGCTCCACGGCAAACTTCACCTTCTTTACCGGAGAAAAGATGGCGTCCATGGGGATGGTGTTAAGCTCTTCGATATACTTCTCATTTGACTCCGAAGGAACATAACCGCGGCCCAGATCTATCTGAACCTCAACATCCAATTTTGCGTTATCCATCAGGGTCATGATGTGCTGACCGGTACTAAAAACCTCTACCTGGCCCGGCTTTGCAAAATCGTCGCTTTTTATTTCACGCTTGCCTGACCATTCATACATCACGGTGAGCTGATCCTGATCCTCGGCAAGCTTGAGCCGTATCTTCTTCAAATTATTGATAACTTCAAGTGTATCTTCCACGATATTGGGAATGGTTTCAAACTCACTGGATATATTGTGAGCATTCCCGTCTGCATCATAGGAAGTTATCTTGATTCCTGTGATTGCATAACCCTGGATTGAAGAAAGAAGAACCCTGCGCAGTGTATTGCCTATTGTTGTGCCGTACCCCGGTTCGAAGGGGGCGGCAAAAAATTTACAGTAGTTCGGTTTTAATTCACTATGGTTGAATGTAATGCCGCCTGGTCGCTTAAATCCTTTCAGGAGGTTCTTACGGGCCATGAATACTCCTTCTCAATTATTTAGAGTCCATCTATACTGCAGACACATTACAGGCAGACTCCGCTTGCAAAAAGTTCTCTCTATAAAGTAACCGACTTTATGAACAGACACTATTTAGAGTAGAACTCAACAATCATCTGTTCCTTAATATCCGCCAAATCTGTAATATCACTGCGGCGCGGAGACGCAAGGAACTTTCCTTTCATACCGTCAGGATCAAGCTGAAGCCAGGGCATGACCCCGGATTTGCCGAATTCCTTGAGCGCATCTTTAATTATCACCATGTTTTTGCTCTTCCCGGTAATGGCGATCTCATCTTCGGGCCGTACCAGATAGGAAGGTATCGTTACCCGCTTGCCGTTCACCGACACATGGCCGTGAAGAACGAGCTGCCTGGCCTGACTCCGGCTGGATGCAAAACGGAGACGGTAGACCACATTATCAAGCCGCTTTTCAAGCATTACAAACTAATTTTCACCGGTAATACCGGTCATCCGGAGCGCCCGTTCAAAGAAAAGGCTAAACTGCTTTTCCTGCATGCCGTAGATCCGCCGAAGCTTCTGCTTTTCGCGGAGCTGCAGACCGTAATCGGAACGCTTGCCTGCCCGTCCCTTGGGATCTTTCCCCGGCGCGGGGCGTTTCTTGTTGATGGGGCACTTATCGCTCTTGCAACGATCCCCTTTCAGCATCAACTTTTTCTGCTCAGCCCGGCATAAACGGCAAACCGGTCCGGTATAACGTGCCATATATTCATTCTCCCCTTACTGTACAATACCGCTATATGCGGCGGGTTTTCCGCGGCCTGCAGCCGTTATGGGGTATCGGAGTTACATCGTTTATTGACTTTACCTTGATACCCAGAGCGCCCAGTTGGCGGATAGCCGACTCACGACCGATACCGGGCCCTTTAACATACACATGAACTTCCCGCAGCCCCACCTGCATAGCCTTCTGCGCCGCGGTTTCGGTAACCGACTGTGCCGCAAAGGGCGTCGATTTCTTGGCTCCGCGGAAACTGAGCTGGCCGGAACTGGCCCAGGAAACAGCGTTCCCCATAAGATCGGTGATGGTTACAATCGTATTATTGAAGGTTGCCTGGATATACACGTTTCCTTCATATACAGACTTTTTTTCCTTGCGTTTCTTCGTATTACCAGCCACGTATTCCCCCTACTTCTTCTTCCCGGCTACCGTCTTCTTCTTGCCCTTCCGGGTACGGGCATTGGTTCTGGTTCGCTGTCCCCTGAGAGGCAGACCCTTGCGGTGCCTGAGCCCCCGGTAACAGCCAATATCCATGAGCCGCTTGATATTCAGGGCAATTTCGGTACGAAGCCGTCCTTCAACCTTGTAATCCCCTTCAATAATATTCCGCAGCTCATTAAGTTCTTCCTGTGAAAGATCGTTGATCAGCCTCATCGGATCAATCTTTGTCTTTGCGCAGATCTCATCGGCGCTGGATCTGCCAATCCCATAAATATAGGTCAAAGCTATATTTACATGCTTATTCGGAAGGTCAATTCCTACAAGACGAGCCATATTCTCTTACCCCTGCTTCTGTTTATGCTTAGGATTCTGGCAAATAATACGGACTATGCCATTCCGCTTGATCACCTTGCATTTGTCGCAAATCGGTTTTACACTAGTACGGACTTTCATCCTTTGCTCCTCAAACATTTTATCGTCGAAAAAGACGAAATTTCATTAAAACGAATTTATTGCACTTCGTCAATCTACAAATTCCGGCCCTTCAGCCTGCCCCTCTTTGTCAAGCCCTCATGATGATGCATCTTGAGAAGGCCCTCCACCTGACTCATGGTATCCAGATCCACGCCCACCAGGATGAGAAGCGAGGTACCGCCCATCAAATAAGAGATGGAAGACGGGAAGTTGAAGGCCCACTGGATAAAAGTCGGGATAACCGCAATCAAGGCCAGGTAGAGGGAACCGGGCAGTACGATGCGGTTAAGAATTTTGGTAAGATATTCTTCAATCTTCTCGCTCCTGATCCCCGGAATGGAACCGCCGTTTTCCCTGATATTTTTGGCAATTTCAATGGGATTGAGGCTCACCTGGGTGTAAAAATATGCGAAGAAGATGATAAGAAGCACATAAAGTACATTGTATAATGCGCCCCGGGGACTCAAAATACGGGAAACCGTATTGAGCCAGGGGATATTTCCCCCGATTGTAGAGGCAATCTGCAGGGGGAAGGTGAGGATCGAAGAGGCAAAAATAACAGGTATAACCCCGGAAGGATTGATCTTGAAAGGAATATAGGTGTTCTGAGCCCCGTACATCCTCCGGCCCACCACCCGTTTGGCATAATTTACAGGAATTTTCCGCTGCCCCTGCTGTTCAAAGACAACCAGGGCCACTACCGCCACAAACATGATAAAGACAACAATAACAAAAACAAGGTTCAGATCGCCGTTCTGTACCCTGCCCACCAGTTCCCAGACCGCCTGGGGAAGACGGGCCACGATACCCGCAAAGATCAGGAGGCTGATGCCGTTACCGATACCCCGCTTGGTGATCTGTTCCCCTATCCACATGAGGAACATCGTCCCCGTGGTTACCGTCAACATGGCGATAATGGTAAAAGGCACTATACCGATACTGAGCAGGTTATCCACGCTCCGGCTGATGCTCTGGGCATACTGGGTCACGGCAAAAGACTGGATAAGACAAACCGCCACCGTACCGATACGCTGGTAGCTCTGAATCTTCTTGCGGCCCCCGTCCTCCTGGGAGATCTTCTTCAGCCTGGGGAAAACGATGAGAAGAAGCTGCATGATGATCGACATGCTGATATACGGCATGATTCCCAGCATGAAAACCGAAAAGTTGGAAAAAGCGCCGCCTGCAAAGAAGTCAAGGTAATCGACAATGGGGTTCCCCGAATTCTGCTGGGAGAGGAAATATGCGGAAAGTTCCCGGACATTGATCCCCGGAATGGGGAGTACCGCCCCGATACGGAACACGACCAGCATAAGAGCAGTAAAAATAATCCGCTCTCTGAGTTCTTTTACCCTGAAAATACCAACCAGTGGATTAGCCATGCACAAACCGCTCCTTGCGGCATATAACCAAAATTCTTAAGCCCGCGACCCTGAGGAACGCAGCATCCTCACCTATTTCTTTTCCGGAGTTTCCGTCCGGATTACGCTGCCTCCGGCCTTTTCGATCTTCTCTTTTGCCGAAGCGGAAACAGCCGCTACCTTAAAGGAAAGAGCCTTGCTTATCTCCCCCTTTCCCAGAATCTTCACAAGCCCGGCTTTCTTTACCAGACCCTTGCGGATAAGGGAAGCGTTATCTACCGCTTCGGAAGCCTCATAGTGACTATCAATTTCACCAAGATTTACTATCTGATATTCCTTCTTGAAAGGATAGTTTGAAAATCCCCGCTGAGCCAGACGCCGGTAGAGAGGCATCTGTCCGCCTTCAAAACCCACATAAGTCTTGCCGCCGGAACGAGCCTTCTGGCCCTTGTTTCCCTTGCCGGCAGTAGTACCCCGGCCCGAACCCGAACCCCGGCCGAGGATACGCTTCTTTTTATTGGCCCCTTCGGGGGCATGTAAATCAAAATCGTGCATTATAACTCCCTTTCAAACCCGCTAGGCGTTTGAAACCTCCTCCACCGAAACCAGGTGGGAAACAACCTTGATCATACCCAGAATGGAAGGACTGGCTTCCTGCACCGTCGAGGAACCAATCTTACGGAGTCCCAGAGAACGGACTGTAGCCCGCTGTTTGGGGAGGCATCCGATGGTACTCCGTACCAGACGAACCCGAATTTGTCCTGCCATCATTAACCCCACATCTCGTTAAGGGATTTCCCCCGGTTCTTTGCTACCGTCTTGGCATCCATCATCCTGCTGATGCAATTAAAAGTTGCCTTGACCACATTGTACTGGCTGGATGCGCCGATGGATTTGGACAGTACATCCGTCACACCGCCGGCCTCCATGATTGCCCGTACCGCACCGCCGGCAATTATTCCTGTTCCGGAACATGCAGGCTTGAGAAGAACACGGGAAGCCTTGAAAATTCCGATGATCTCATGGGGAATGGTGCCGTTCTTTACCGGCAGAGCCACCATGTTCCGCTTGGCTTTTTCAACGCTCTTGCGGATCGCTTCGGACACATCGTTGGCCTTGCCAAAGCCGAAGCCTACATTCCCTTTCCGGTCTCCAATAACCGTCAGCGCGGAAAACGAAAAACGGCGTCCGCCCTTCACGACCTTGGCAGTCCTGTTGAGCTTGACCAGCTTTTCGATAAATTCTTTTTCTGCTCCGTCCCGCTCGCGGTCACGACCCCGGCCTTCCCTGTCTCTTGAATGTTCCATTCCGCCCCCTAGAACTGGATCCCGGCTTTCCGGGCTCCATCGGCCAACGCTTTTACGAGGCCGTGATATAGATAACCATTCCTGTCAAAAACAACGGTTTTGATGTTTTTCTCAAGCAGCCGTTTTCCCATAACTTCGCCCAACTGCCCGGCCCCTTCGATATTTGCCTTGATAGTCCGGAGTTCTTTCTCCAGAGTAGAAGCCGAGGCAAGAGTATAGCCCCGCCCATCATCAATGACCTGAATATAGAGCGACTTATTGCTCCTCGTTACCGTCATCCGCGGCTTTTCTGCGGTGCCGGCAATCCTCTTCCGGATATGCACCTTCCGCTTAAGCCGTTTTCTGTCTTTATCAAGCATTTTCCGCAGCATTACTGTATCTCCCGCAACAAAACCGTCTATACGACTCTATCATTTGACGCCTGATTTACCGACCTTACGCCGGATCTTCTCATTATCATACCGGATACCCTTGCCCTTATAGGGTTCGGGAAGCCGGAGCTTCCTAATCTGGGCGGCAAATTCCCCCACCCTCTGCTTGTCCGATCCGCTTATCGATACCTTGCCCGAAGCATCGGCGGCCACGGAGAGGTCGTCGGGAATGCCTACATAGATATCGCTGGAATAACCCAGGCTCATGGAAAGAAGCTTCCCCTGAACTTCGGCACGGTAACCGACACCGGTGATGATCAGCGTCTTGGTGAAGCCCGAAGACACGCCGACAACCATGTTGTTGAGGAGATTCCGGTAAAGCCCATGGAAGGCCACAGTCTGCTTTTCCTCGTTTTCCCTGCTGACAATGATCTCTTCACCCTTGTCTTCAAACTTGATAACCGGATGATACTTTTGGCTCAGTTTTCCCCTGGGGCCTTCAACGGTGATAAGATCGCCTGAAAATGTGACCTTTACCCCCTTGGGAACCTTTACCGGAATTTTACCGATACGTGACATACGCTTCCTCTCACCAGACAGTACACAGGACTTCTCCGCCGACTTTCTTCTCGGCGGCCTTTTTCCCGGTAGTAACCCCAATCGATGTAGACACAATCAGGGTGCCGTACCCGTTATATACCCTGGGCATATTTTTATAGCCCGCGTAGACCCGGCGTCCGGGTTTACTTACCCGCTCAATTCCGTGAATAATCGGAACCGTTTCTTCATCGTATTTAAGGAAAACCCGGATCACATTGGCGCCGTCCTGGTTCGCCTTCTTGAAGTTCTTGATATACCCTTCTGTCTTCAATATTTTCACAATTTCAAGCTTCAGCCGGGAAGTAGGGATATCAACCTTTTCATGCTTGGCCATTCCGGCGTTCCGGATCTTTGTCAGCATGTCAGCCACGGGATCAGAAATGCTCATACTTTTTCTCCTCCCTTACCAACTTGATTTTGTAACACCGGGAATGAGTCCCTCGCTCGCGAGCTTGCGGAAGCAAAGACGGCACATCTGATACTTCCGAAGATATCCCCTGGGGCGACCGCAGATCCTGCAACGGTTCACTTTTCTCGTTTTATATTTGGGCGTCCTTAAGGCTTTAATGATCATTGCTTTTCTTGCCATAATGCTCCTCTTTACTTTCTAAACGGCATGCCAAACTTGCTCAGGAAGGCCTTGGCCTCTGCATCGGTTTTGGCAGTAGTCACAATGGCGATATTCAATCCCGCCACTCGTTCGATCTTGTCAAAGTCAATCTCTGGAAAGATGATCTGCTCCGTGATACCCATTGAGTAATTCCCATGGCCGTCAAAGGCATTCTGGTTGATGCCCCGAAAATCCTTGACACGGGGAAGGGCAACATTCACGAGCCTGTCCATGAACTCGTACATCATGGCTCCCCGAAGGGTTACCATAGCGCCTATCTCCTGCCCGGCACGGATCTTGAAGTTAGCGATACTCTTGCGCGCCTTTGTCTTCACCGCTTTCTGCCCGGTAATAAGGGTAAGATCATCAATGGCCGCGTCAAGCAGCTTTTTGTTTTCCAGCGCTTTACCCACACCCATATTCACCACGATCTTTACCAGCCTGGGAGTCTGCATAGGCGAAGAATAACCCAATTCCTTGAACAGCTCCGGAGCAATCTGCTCCCGGTAGATCTTTTTAAGCCTCGGTTCGTAACCTTTCATCACAAGGCCTCCCCGCATTTTCTGCAGACCCTGACCTTGGAATCTCCCTCAAATTTATAGCCGATCCGGGTGGGGCCGCATTTTTTACATACGATCATCAAATTGGAAGAATGAATCGCCGCTTCGATCTCGGCAATGCCTCCCCTGTCCTGCTGATTCCGCCGTTTTTGGGCTTTCTTGACAATATTGATCCCCTCAACCACAATCCGGTCTTTGTCCCGGAGAATCTTGAGAATCCTGCCCCGCTTGCCCTTGTCCTTCCCGGCGATCACCTCGACGGTATCTTCTTTTTTCAGTTTGAATTTATGCTGTTTCAATTCTGCCATAATTTACCTCACAAAACCTCGGGAGCCAGGGAAACAATCTTCATAAAGTTCCCT
>JAITES010000159.1 GCA_031281925.1 Treponema sp.
TCTCTATGCGGCTCCGTTCCCGGCCTTCGGCGGCAAGGCGCTCCTGGAGATTCTTCCGTTCCTCACCCAGGTTGAGGATATGAGTTACCAGATCCGTCCGGTTTTCCGCGTCCACCGCATCGGCGGAGTAGAATTCCGCGGCGTGATCTTCACTTCTGCGGTGAGCAGGAATTGGAACGGGGGCCGGAACTTCATCCCCCGCCTTCTTTTTGGCCGAAACATAGGGCAAAAGAAGAGCCAGAGCATTATCGATACGGTTTTTCTTGTCGAGAAGCCTGTTCAGGTATTCGGAGGAAACGGTTTTGCGCTCCAGGTGCAGAACTCCCAGTTCCCGGAGGATGCCGAGGGAACTTTCCCGGTGTTTATCCATCACCACAAGGGTGAGTTTCTTCATGGGTACAATCATGGAGTCTCCCTCCATATCCGGTTTGGCCGCGCTTGGCCGCGCTGCATTGATACTGTCATTCGGCGCTCCCCTGGTTCGCCCTGGCAAGGCCCCGTTTGGCGATTTTTCCCCGTACTACAGCAGAAGTCTGCTGGTCGCCCAGGTATACCTGGATCTTCTTGATGCTTCCTTTGGTTTCCGGAATCTTGATCTTTTCAAAGAGGTTGACCCGCTGGGTTGTGATCCGCAGTTCATGATCCAGCCTCTTGCGCTGCTCCTCAACGATGCCGGCTTCAAGATCCAGGAGCAGAACCTGCTGCATCTTTTCCACCGCCGCATCCAGCCAGAGGGGAGTGGCGACAAGGTCGTAGCTTTCCACGACAAATTCGGCGCCTTCAAAAATAGGAATCGCCACGCCGGCTATATTTCCCTGGGCGGTTTTCAGATTCGCTATCTTTACCAGCCCCGGATAGAAAATGCCCTTTTCGCCGTACACGGCAATCCAGGCCTTGAAAGACTGATCGATACGCTCCTTCTCGTCGAGAAGTTCCTTGATCCGTATCTCCGTAAGACGTATCTCCGCCTGAAGCTGCTGCTTCTTGAGCATCAGGGTAGGCAGATAACGCTGGTACATCTTGAGGGAGTCTTTCTGTTTTTTAAGCTCGTTTTTGGTGAGCCTTATTTTAGCCATGGTTCCTCATACACAAAATGCGAGAAAAAGCTACGCTTTTTGCTCAGGCCAGAACTTGCTGATAAGCTCTGTCCTCAGGCCTGTTTCTTCGGGACTGAAACATTCGGCAAGGATCTCCCAGCCCAAGTCCAGCGCCCGTTCCAGGGGAATATTCACCGAAAGATCCATCATCTGCTTTTCAAACATATCCCCGTACTTGAGAAGCTTCCCGTCCCAGGGGGTCATGATAAAACCCATGGCCTTCTTTTCCATGGTGTCCTTGTATGCGGAATAGAGCTTGATCATGCCGTCCATCAGGGCACGGTGATCGGCCCTGGTCTTGCCGTTAACCTGCTGTTTGAGCCGGGACAGGGACCCGAAAGGCTCGATACGGCCGTTCTTGAGGTAGTACTGGCCTTCCGTGATGTAACCCGTGTTGTCCGGTACCGGGTGGGTTACGTCGTCGCCGGGCATGGTGGTAACTCCGAGGATCGTGATGGAGCCTGCGGTATCAAAGTCAACGGCCTTTTCGTAACGGCTGGCAAGCTGACTGTAGAGGTCGCCGGGATAGCCGCGGTTTGAAGGCACCTGCTCCTGGATAATCGAGATTTCCTTCATCGCGTCGGAAAAGTTGGTCATATCGGTAAGAAGAACCAGCACATCCTTGCCCTGCAGCGCAAACTGTTCCGCTACCGCAAGGGACATGTCGGGGATCATGAGACATTCGACCGTGGGGTCGCTGGCGGTATGGACGAACATTACCGTACGGGAGAGGGCTCCCCCTTCCTCCAGGGTATCTTTGAAGAAGAGGTAATCGTCGTATTTAAGACCCATGCCCCCCAGAACGATAACGTCAACTTCAGCCTGCATGGCGATGCGGGCCAGAAGTTCGTTGTAAGGTTCCCCGGAAACCGAAAAGATCGGGAGTTTCTGGCTTACCACAAGGGTATTAAAGAGGTCGATCATGGGGATACCGGTACGGATCATGCGCCGGGGTATGATGCGCCGGGCCGGGTTAACGGAAGGCCCGCCGATGGGAATCAGGTTTTCGTAAAGACCGGGCCCCCTGTCGCGGGGCTTTCCTGAACCGGAGAAGACCCGGCCCATGAGATTTTCCGAAAAGGAGACCTGCATGGGGTGGCCGAGGAAGCGTACCGTGTCGCCTGTGGAGATACCCCGGCCGCCGGCAAAGACCTGCAGGGAAACGAGGTCGTTCTCAAGACGGTTTACCTCCGCAAGGGAAGTGCCGAATGCGGTATCCACCTCGGCAAGGTCGCCGTAACGGATATCTTCGGCCCGGACGGTGATGACGCTTCCCGTGATGGATTCTATCTTGCTATATACCTTTTTCATGATTTATACCCTTATCCTATACCAGGAATTTTGCCGCTGCGGGGTCTCTGCCCTCGGCCTTTGAGGAAACCGTTTCCTTTACTTCCTTTTCCAGGGAACCAAAACGTTCATTCTGCCATTCGGAGCCGTTGTAGTCCAAAAATTTCTGGCGCAGCCGGTTGAACCAGGTACGGGCTTCGTTCTTGTCGGGGAAGCTGAATTTGGATGCCATGATGGAAAGCAGGATGCCGAAGGTGTGGGCTTGCCGTTCAGGACTTACCGCCGCGTCTACCGCATCGAAGGAGTTCTGTTGAAAGTAGACCGAATCGATGAGTTCACCCTTGAGGTAGATGATATAGTCGTCGATGCTGGTGCCTTCTTCGCCGACAACCTTCATCATCTGCTCGACTTCACTGCCCCGCCTCATGAAACCGTGCGCGTAGGCAACCTTTTCAGAGGCTATGATACCCGAATATTTTGACCATGAATCCAGAGGATGAATGGCGGGGAATTTACGGGCGTCGGAACGTTCGCGGGAGAGGCCGTGGAAGGCGCCGACAACCTTGAGGGTTGCCTGGGTAACCGGCTCTTCAAAGTTACCGCCCGCGGGGCTGACCGTTCCGCCGATGGTTACCGAACCTACAGAGCCGTCCCGGAGCCGCACGATACCGGCCCGTTCGTAGAAACTGGCAATGGTGGATTCAAGGTATGCGGGGAAGGCTTCTTCACCGGGAATCTCCTCAAGACGGCCGGACATTTCACGCATGGCCTGGGCCCAGCGGCTTGTGGAATCGGCAAGAAGGAGGACATTAAGCCCCATCTGCCTGTAATATTCCGCCAGGGTCACCGCGGTATACACGGAAGCTTCACGGGCGGCAACAGGCATGGAAGAGGTGTTACAGATGATTACGGTCCGTTCCATGAGGGAGCGGCCTGTCCTGGGATCGGTGAGTTCGGGGAATTCCTTGAGGGTTTCAACAACTTCCCCGGCCCGCTCTCCGCAGGCCGCAAGGATCACGATGTCCACGTCCGCGTGGCGGCTGGTGATCTGCTGCAGTACGGTTTTGCCCGCTCCGAAGGGGCCCGGGATACAGTAGGTGCCGCCCCTGGCCACGGGGAAGAAGGTATCGATAAGCCGGACCCTGGTAACCATGGGTTCGGAAGGCTTGAGACGCTCTTCGTAACAGGTTATGGGCCGTTTGACAGGCCAGCGGAAACTCATCGCAACGGGAATGATGTTGCCTTTTTCATCTTTAAGCTCGGCGATTGTTTCCCTGATCGTGTAAGAACCGGCAGGCTTTATAGAAGAAACGGTATAGGAACCCAGGAGGCCGAAGGGCACCATGATCCGGTGGGTAAAGGCGCCTTCCGGCACCGTACCCAGAGTATCGGCCCTTTCAACCGTGTCTCCGCTTTTGGCAACAGGGCTAAAGTCCCATTTCTGCGTACCGGAGAGGGCTTCCAGGTAGACGCCCCGTTCCAGGAAGTTACCGGCAGTTTCCGCGAGTTTGGGCAGGGGATTCTGAAGACCGTCGTAGACCTGACCGAGAAGGCCGGGGCCGACTTCAACGGCCAGAAGATCGCCTGTATACTCCACATCGTCCCCTACAGCGATACCCTTGGTCATTTCAAAGACCTGAACCTGGGAAATATCACCCCGAATCCGGATTACTTCGCTTTTAAGCTGCTTATCCGCAACCTTGACATAAGCCACTTCATTCATGGAAACAGCGCCGTCGAAACGGACGCTCACCATATTGCCGTTTACGGCTACCACTTTACCCTTTGTTCCGGTCATTTAGTTTCTCCCATTACGGCGGCATAGAGCCCTTTGTATTCATTAAAACCTTCTTCCACACGGAAACTACTCCGCCGTTCCATAAGCTGGAGCTTAAGAAGATAGGCATAGACAGTATTACGGTCAAAATATTGAATGCCCTGGAAATATTCTATGGCCTTCCAGCGGGACTCATCGAGAAGCAGCTCCGCTTCCAGGGGCGATTCCAGAGAAGAAGCGGCTTTTGCAGCTGCCGCGGCATCCTGGGGGTAAGGCTGAACACTTGAAGGCCCTTCCCGCTTCAATTTTGCCGCCCGGTAGCGGGCAAGGTTGAGGCGAAGGCTGCTTTCCCATTCGTACCAGGCGGAAATGAAGGAGCAGTCAAACTTCCCGGGAATAGCCTGGGGAATGAGACTGCAATAGGGAAGAACAGCCGCATCGGCCCTGCTCAAGCCCGTCTCCGCCAGATCCCGAAACCGGACCGAACTCATGGGAGGATTCTGTCCGTATATGAGGCTGGGGAGCTGTGCCATGAGGAAATAATAGGCCACGGCTTAACCCTTTGCCGCTGTTTTGAGTATTCCGGCGAGCCTGGGGTTGAGATATGCGGAGAGCAGTTCCGCCACCGCTTCTGCGGAAAAATCGTAGTAAGCCGAACCATCCTTGTTGACAATCCTGAAACCGGCCGCAAGATTCCGGTCGCTCTTGAGTTCCACGCCCTTCTTGAGTTCCACCGCCAGTTTCTCCCTGAAATAGCCTTCCAGTTTCTTGAGATCTGCCTCGGGAAGTACAAGATCAAGACTATCGGAGCCTTTGGCCGCCCAGGTTTTAATGAGTTCGGGGAGAATCTGCTTGAGAGTGTCCTCTCCGTAGGAAGAAGAGAGACCCGCTTCGATGATTTTGTCCAGAAGAACCTGAATTTCGCCCCTGAAGGCCAGCACCAGGTTGCGGGAAGCCTGTTCTAAAGCCGCGTTCCCGGCCTTTTCCGACCTTTCGGCATCCGTTTTGGCCCTGGAAATGATCCCTTCGGCTTCTTTTTTTGCATTTTCAACGATGGATTTTGCTTCCCCCTCCGCCGCCTTCTTTATCCGGGCAGCCTCGGCAGAGCCGGACTCTATCGCGTCCTTTTTGATTTTATCAATGAGTTCCTGTACTTGGATATCCATGATTACCCCTTGCAAACGGCCTCCGGGCCGCACGATACGTACTTTGATTATAAATGAATGAAAACTAATTTCAAGTACAATACAGGCGGCTTTTCAGTTTCACCGCGGGAATGCAGAAATAGCAATGGAAGGCCGGCAAAACTGATGCTACACTTAAAAACCGAACCGGACATGAAAGGAGGAATACCATGTACCATATTGCGATGACCCAGTGGATAGTGGGAAATCTGCGCCAAATTCCTTACATCGCCAGCTTTTCGCGGACAAGACCGGCGATAACGGCCGCCGGAGTCTGGTGAGTAGCCTCGGCGCGGGTGAGGATATAATTCGCCGTCACCTCGTCCAGGCCGCGGAGCAAATCACGCTGCCGGGTAAAAGGGCCGCCTTCACCGGTTCGTATGGGGGGCGTGGTGCGTGTCCAGAGTTCATCCAACGCGTTGGCTTCTTCTTCGGTCATTCGTGCCATGGGTTTCTCCTACAAGTTTGCGAGATCGCGCCACACTTTGCGGCATTTCATCGCATGAAAGACATTGACGGTTTCCATA
>JAITES010000165.1 GCA_031281925.1 Treponema sp.
GCCTCGATCTGGGCGGCGAAGGGGGAGTAGACGAACTTTCCCCGCTGGAGGATCTTTCCCCTGTTGAAGACGTGTCCCCGGCAGCAGAGGCCGGTGAACCGGACGGCCTTGAAGGCCTCGATCTGGGCGGTGAAGAAAGCCTCGATCTCGGAGGCGATGCAGACGCCTTTGAAATGGGCGGTGAAGCGGGCTTCGGAGAAGAACCGGCGCCGATGGATTCAGGTTCCGGGGATACCTGGGCCAGCTTTGATCCCAGCGGGGCCGCCCTCCCCGATGATATTGATTTTAACGATACCGGCTCTTCCGGCTCAGGCGGTTTCGGGGAGATAGATGACTTTGCCCTCCCCGGTATTGATGATGTTTTTGGCAGTAATGCTCCCCCGGGCGCTTCGGCTGCCCGTGCCCAGCCTGAAGCTTCGGAAGAAGTGGAAGAGATCTCCCTTACCGATGAAGAATTACAGCAATTGCAGGGTACCTTGTCCGCTTATCCCCTCAATCTCCGGATTGCCTGTGAGGAACTCATTGCAGAACAGGCGGTAGCGCCGGAGCAAATGTCCAAACTCATCAAGCTCCTTGTGACGGGAGCTTCCGCCAGGGAAACAGCCACGCTGGCGGGAAAGATCCTGGGCAAAACGATCACCATTCCCAAAGGGTTTGAAAAGAAAACAGGAGAAGCCCTGGAAGCGGAACAGGCCAGTTTCCCCTATATTTTTGTCCATAAATTCCTTCCCGTGCTGGGACTCTTCTTTATGATAGCCCTGGTCGCTTCCTCACTGGTTTACCTTGCCTATCAGTTTATTTATAAACCCCTGAGGGCGGAGACGATCTATAAGGCGGGTCTTGAACGGATCGATGCAGGAGAATACCAGCGGGCAAACGAACGGTTCAGCCAGGCTTTCAAAATCCACCGTAAAAAAGAGTGGTTCTACCGTTATGCAGAAGCTTTCCGGGACAAGCGGCAGTACCGCTACGCAGAAGAAAAGTACGACGAACTTCTCAGCGCCTATTTTCGGGACAAGAAGGGTGTTTTGGACTATGCATATCTTGAAACCTACTACCTCAGAAATTATTCCAAGGCAGAGATGCTGCTCCAGCGGATCATCCTGGACTATTATCCCAACGATCCTGATGCCCTCCTGGCCCTGGGAGACAATGCCCTGGCCTGGGGCGAAGTTGAAAAGGAACGCTACGAGGATGCCCGTTTTGCCTATGCCAGACTTCTGGAACGCTACGGCTGGAGAGATTTTGTGGTGGAACGGATGATGAAATATTTTATCCGCACCGATCAACTCAAGGAAGTTATCCCCCTGCAGGCCTGGTTTGATGCCGATAAAAAGCGGAAGATCTCCGCGGATACCCTGGCGGAATTGGGCGGCTACTATCTGGACAAGAAGACGGAAGAGGTTCGGGGAGTACCCGACGAATGGGTTCAAAGCATTGAAGGTATCCGGGACATACTGCTCAGGGCCCTCAGACAGGATGTCCGGCTTCCCGAAGCTTACTATCATCTGGCCCGGTACTATCACTATCTGGGCAATACCCCCGAAGAAAGACAATCACTGGAAGCGGCAATAAAAGCCTTTGAGCTTGCCGGGAAAGAATCCGTGCGCCGGCTCCGCTATCAGATAGACGCCCATCAGATGTACGGAACGATCCTTATCAATGCCAGGCAGAGTTTTCCCGCAGAGGAAACATTGCTGAATGCCGCGGCACTCTACGAGGATGCGGTAGCCCGGAAACTCATTCCCCGTTCGGCCCGGTTCGGCAGAATCTATGCAGAACTCGGTAACCTTGAATACTTTGCCAAATCATCCGACATGGAAATGGCATTGAGTTACTATGAAATATCCCGTCAGGACGGCTATGCTCCGCCGGAAATACTCTACCGCATGGGAGGAGCCCACTATCAGCTTAAGGAATGGGGTACTGCTCTGGAGAGCTTCTTTAACGCATCCGCGGAACTGCCCCTTAACCGCAGAATACTCTATTCCCTGGGAAACGCAGCCTTCAGGCGGGGAGATTTCCATGCAGCTCAAGCCTACTATTCAAGACTGCTGGATCTTCTGGAAAATGAAAGATCCCGGCTTCCGGAACTGATGCCCAATGACAGACCCGAATTCATTGAACTTGCCGAAAGACTCATGATTGCCCGTAACAACATGGGAGCGACCCTGGAATCCCTGGCCCTCGTCACCGGAGACACCCGCTATCGTTCCCGTGCCCTGGGACTCTACGCCGAATCCGACCGCGCCTGGGACACCCTCTCCCGTGACCCCGTGAGCATGATCCGCTCCGGCGCCGGAGAACTCTCCACCCCCGGCATCAACCTGGCCTATCTCAACTCCCGGAACGCCCTCTATCCCCAGCCGGGTTACGAAGCCCAGCTTTACCTTTCGATTGACAAGGATGCCCTGGAACCCTCCCTCTGGGAAGAACTGTATCCCCCCGGCAGGAGACTAAGCGAGTAATTGACGCCCTCCGGCGTTTTGGGTATCATAGCAAAAGTCAAACTCGATTAGTGGGCGATTAACTCAGCGGGAGAGTGCTACCTTCACACGGTAGAAGTCACTGGTTCAAATCCAGTATCGCCCACTAATTATGTATGTAATGGGAATGCCGAACCTTCACACGGGCCCCAGGGCGGCACGCAAAGCGTGTTTTGAAAATACTATTCAACACGGGCCGGCGCCCGGAAAAAGCTGCCGGATGCGAAGATGGCGGACCAACTTTAGTTGGTCCG
>JAITES010000177.1 GCA_031281925.1 Treponema sp.
TAGGGATAAAGCAAAGTCAGATTATATGGGATCATTATGGGGGATGGCTGAGGACGAGGCGGACGGAAGAACCGACGGTGATGGTGACCAAAGAGGTAATTTCGCGGGAATATTATGAAAATTACCGCAAATTGAAGAAGTTTCCGTCATTTCCCGCGGTATTATCGGCCCGGCGTTCAACTGATTTTCTCTACCGGGTGGCTTGAGAATTTACCACTCTCAAGCAGTTATAAAGACCCATTTATTCCATCCTTCCTTGGCCGTCCGCGTTTTCCCGGCACATTAGGCTGCTTTTCCTTCCGGGGCCTTCTGCGGGGCCGCTTCGATCCGGCTGTTTCCGGCTGTTCTTTCTTAGGCCGTCCAACCGGAATCTTCGCCTCCCTTTTAAACTGCTGCTCCTGCTCCGGGGTGAAGTAATAGCTGGCCCCGCGCATCTCTACGCTATGCTCGTTGGCCTATTTCCGTACCTTCTCCGGAGACCAGCCGGTCTTTTTCGCAATGGTTCTTGCGCTGCGGGGTGCGCCTTCCAGAGTCCGCCGGTTCAGGAACGCGGCTTCTTGGGTTTCATCAAAAAAATACCGCCCGGATAGTCGTTTCATGCCGTATTCCCGGGCCCAATTACGGACCCTGAAAATCGACATACTGGAAATCCGGGCTATCTCTTCAACGCTCTTCATTCAGTCCTCCACCCACCTTGGATAGTACCGCAACCGACAACATCCGTCAATAATTATTGGCCTATTTTTCTACTATTTTCTGGAAAGGCTTAAATGCGCCTAAAGGCCGCAACGGGGTTCATTTTACTTTTTGGGGGAAAGTATGGCTTAGGCTGATAAAACCCGCCTAAACCCTCCTAAAGAGGCTTTGAAAAAAGACTTTGCCTATGCTTCTGGATTGAACCAAAACAGGAAAAAATGAATATAAATGAAAAATGACTATCAAGTTGAATAGCAGCCTCCTAAAGATAGGTTCTACCAGGGGGCCGCCTATCCTTTTTAGCGGAGTTTTTCGACGAAAAAGGTAAAATGATAAGGGGATGTCCAAATGGAACGCTTAGCGCCCTTCTACCGCATTTTACTTATCCGACTTTCCCGAAATTCGAGGCTTTCTCCTCAAGGACCGGGGCTGTACCCTCAATTACCGAATCGATCTTGGTTCCTATTTCCCGAATGGTTTTTTTCGTGGAGTGCAAATAGTTTTTTGTCGTCTTGAGGTCCGAGTGATCCAAAAGATCCTGGATATACCGCAGGGAAACGCCGCGGGCCTCCAAGATTGAAGCTAGGGAGTGCCGGCTGCTATGCGGGACAAGCTGCCGGCCGTTTAGTTCAATGCCCGCCCGGGCCAGCCATTTTTTGAAACGGCCTTTTATCCAGGAGGGGCCCGGGGTTTTCCCATCCTTGAACACAAAAACAAAGCCGTGCTGCCCGTTCTCCTGCCAAAGATCCCTGATCGCCTCCTGCAACACCTTATCAAACGGAGCAATCCGTTCCCGCTTGCTTTTCGTAGGTCCCAAGTTCCGCTTCCGGTATGAGAAATTCTGCCAAGCATGGGACACCGTGATCTTCGGGGTGAACCAATCAAGATCCTCCGGGCGCAGCGCAAAAATCTCCGACCGGCGCAGCCCGGCCAGGAACATTGCCGCGCAGATTGCCCGCTCCATTTTGTCCAGCAGTACCCCGGGCTGGAACAGCTTAATCACCTCTTCTTCCGGCAACGCGTCCCTGACCGTAAACCTTATAGCCCTTGGAGGCTCTATGTCCTGAAAGGCATTGTACCAGCCGGGACGGTTCTTTCCGTACTCCTTGAAAGCCATGCGAAGAAACTTCACCAGCTTGTTGAAGGTTTCTGAGCCAGCCATTTGCGGCTTCTCCTCTTTTTTCTTGTACCGGCCCTGCAACTCCCGGCGCCCTATGCGGCTGATGAGCTCAAGCGCATCGACCGGCTCTACCTCTACCATCAGCACATTCATAAACGGATCGTCTTTCATGTGGTTTTCATACAGCCCTTTCAGGCGGTTTACAGATTGGGGGGAATAGGGGCGGTTCTTGGCAAGGTTCCGGGCAGCCCGCGGGTTCCCGTCAAGCTGGATGAACTTTTCCAGCCAGGCTCCGACGGTGATTTTCTGGGTGGATATGCGGACCGGCTCACCTGTCCTTTTCAGGTACTCGATCAGGGCAAAGGCCCCTGCTTCAGCCGCGGACTTGGTTCTCGGGTAACGGTATTGAGCAGGTTCCGGGGGGAAATCCTGGAAGCCCCGGCGCTTCCAGTCCTGGCAGATCCTTTCGGGCAAGCCGCTGGAGGGGTTAAGGGAAATCTGATACGTTTTGGCGTCATTGCGCCTGGGCGTAATGAAAGGCTTCGGGACCCGTGGCATTGCGTCCTCCAAAGTCGAAAAAGTAACCGCACGATGCCACGAAGGTTCGATTTTGGAGAAATAGACCGTACCCTAACTCCTTATCCTATAAGGAATTAGCTATGAGCCGCGGCCGATTCGAACGGCCGACCCACGCCTTAAAAGGGCGTTGCTCTACCTACTGAGCTAGCGGCCCGGGTTAGTCCAGTATGCCAAAACCGGTTCGCCCCGTCAAGGCCCCGCCTTGCCTCATCGAAAATGTTACCGAAAAGAGACCATGCCTCAAATTGAAAATGTTACCCAAATTACAATGAGGACGCCAAACGGAGCGCGTCCCTATGGGGTTAAACGTGAAAGAAAAACAGGCGGTAACCAGGGAATATACACCCCGCTACCAGAAGGCTGCCGAAAAAGAAAAGCGGGCTTTGCTTGACGAGTTTACCCGCCTCACCGGCTACCACCGGAAATCCGCTATCCGCCTCTTAAGTGCCAGGCCAGTTAAGGAAGTTCTGACTGTAGTGGACCGGAAGACCGTAAAACTCAAGCCGGAAAAAAAGCGGTCGGACAACCGCAAGGGAAAGCGTTTCTATACCGATGGGGCCATCGCCTCCCTCCGCCTGGCCTAGGCCTTCTTCTGGTATAAATGCGGGAAGACCCTCGCCCCCCTCATGCGGCAACAGATGCCCTTCATCGCGCAATGGCCGGTCTTCCACATCATCGGTGAAACAGAGGAGAAGTTCAAAAAGATAAGTCCCGCGGTCATAGACCGGTATCTGAAAAAAGACAAAGATGCCCTCAGACTCAAGGGGAAAAGTCTGGACCTACCCCCAAGAGGTAGACAGAAAGATAAGCGTAAAATACAACAGAACCTCCCCTTCATCCGCTCACGAGACCATAAGAAAAACGACAACTGTTTCGTTGAACAGAAAAACGGCGCCGTCGTCCGTCAATACCTTGGCTACAACCGGCTCGAAGGATTTGAGGAACAGGCTCTCCTGGCCGCCGTCTATACCCCACTGGCCCCCCTCCTCAACTTCTTTATGCCTTCCCAAAAACTCAAAAGCAAAACCCGCCGGGGCTCCAGGGAAACCAGGGCCTATGATGAACCACGCATCCCCTTCCAAAGGCTCATTGAATGCCCGGAACTTCCCCAGGCGTGTAAGGACGCCCTCAAGACCCAATGCGCCCTTTACAACCCGGTAGAGCTTCAGCAGAATGTCACCAAGGCTATCCTGCGTTTACGTCAACGGCTCGCCCAGGGGAACCGTATCCAGACGCGGGAGCAGGGTTAGCTTTG
>JAITES010000015.1 GCA_031281925.1 Treponema sp.
AATTTACATTGGTCGTTCCGCCGACTGTGACGCTGAAAACTCCCCTTGACTCATTAGGAGGTTCCCTGTTATCTTTTACCCATACGTAATAGGCGCCTGCGGTCAGGCCGCTAAACTCATATTTCCCACCCTTGGGAACCGGGGTGTTGGTTGTTTTCGGTGTTCCTTCCGCGGAAGTTCCCTCATATATCTTAATATTTGTTATAATGTCATCAGGATAGGCTGATACATTATTCACAACCAGAGTTCCCGTAGTCGGCGTCGCCGGAGTCTCAGGTGTCGCTGGAGTCTCCGCTGTTGATGTTGAACCAGAACCTGAATCCGATGACCCGGAAGGCTGGGAACATCCGGACATCACGAGGCATATCAGCGCCAGGCAGAAAAACAGTGCCAAAAATCCTTTCCCTTTCCTCATTTTACACTCCTTAAGTTTAGCTTTTCCAATCCGGCTCAGGCCGAATATATCAAACATAATACAGAGTTATATCATATTTGTCAATAAGAAAAACAAAATTATATCAATAATAATATATTTATGGATCTTGAACGGCTGGTTATCGATAACATCAAACGGATACGCAAGGAAAAGGGGATTTCCCAGGAAAAGCTTGCGGAGGCATGCAATACAGCGACCAGTTACATCGGATTAATGGAAATTTACCGGAATGTACCCAAACTTTCGACGATTCAGCGTATTGCGGAGGCGCTTGACGTGGATCCCCTTGTTCTGTTTGAGGATCTAAACCGCCTGCCTGAGGAGAAAGAGCGTATGTTCAGGCAGAAAAAAAAGGATATCCTTGCCGTTCTTGACCGGGAACTTGACCGGTTTATGCAATAGGCAAGAAAACCGCCTGATTCTGAGAATTTAAGCCCCTGTCAGGGCGGCGAGGCGCTCCCGGATAAATTCGCTCTTCTCCTTGAGGCCTATGTTGCCGAGGGAGAACAGTACCACGTTGGGCTGTTTGGGATCCAGTTTGACCTTGCCGCGGGACTCCTGCATGAGGCGGATGAGTCTGTCAACGTTTATTTTGGAAACCCGGTTGAATTCTATACGCACCTGGCCTTCCCGCTCTTTCAGCGAGGCCACCTGGAGTTCCCGGCAGATGATACGGATCTCGGCGAGGGAGAGGAGGGAGGCGGCCTCGTCGGGGGGAGGCCCGAAGCGGTCGAGAAGTTCCGCATAGACTCTTTCCAGTTCTTCCTTGTCCCGGATGCCGGCGATCTTCTTGTAGACTTCCATCTTTTCCTGGGCGGAATCTATGTAGGAGTTGGGAATAAAGCCTGTATATTCAAGTTCCAGCAGGGTTTCCACCTCTTCCGCATAATCGCTGTTCTCAAGCCGTTTTACCGCTTCGTCGAGAAAGCGGAGGTAGAGTTCAAAGCCTACCGAATAGATGTCGCCGGACTGTTCCCTGCCCAAGAGGTTCCCCGCACCCCGGATCTCCATGTCCTTCATGGCGATCTTGAAGCCTGAACCGAGTTCGGTAAAGTCGGAAATTACCTGGAGCCGCTTCATCGCTATTTCCGTAAGGGCCTTGTCCCTGGGATAGAAGAGATACGCGTATGCGACACGATCGCTGCGGCCTACCCGGCCCCGGAGCTGATAGAGCTGGGAAACTCCGTACATGTCGGCCCTGTCGATGATGATCGTGTTGACATTGGGAATGTCGATGCCGTTTTCGATGATCGTGGTTGATACAAGCACATGGAAACCTCCATGGATGAAGCGGTGCATCACGTCTTCCAGATCCTGGGCATCCATCTGGCCGTGGGCGGTTTCTATGAGCATCTCCGGGAGCAGGTGTTCAAGGCGTATGCGGGTTTCCCGGAGGCTTTCGATCCTGTTATGGAGAAAGAATACCTGTCCTCCCCGTTCCGTCTCGGCCCGGATTGCGGCGGCAATGCGTTCCTCGTTCCATTCCTCAATGACCGTCTCTATGGGGTGGCGGTTCTGCGGAGGAGTAGCCAGGAGGCTCATGTCCCGGATCTTGAGGAGGCTCATGTGCAGGGTTCTGGGGATTGGGGTGGCGGAAAGGGTAAGGCAGTCCACATTGGTCTTGAGTTCCTTGAGCCGTTCCTTGTCCTTGACGCCGAAACGCTGCTCTTCATCCACCACCATGAAGCCGAGATTCTTGAAGACAACGTCCTTCTGGATGATCCTGTGGGTGCCCACGAGGAGATCTATCTCTCCCCCGGCGACATCTTCAAGAATTTGCCTGATCTTTTTCCGTTCCACAAAACGGGAGAGCATGGCAATCCGTACCGGGAAACGGGAGAAACGCTCCAGAAAGTTTTCGTAGTGCTGCTCGGCCAGAATCGTTGTCGGCGCCAGAAAGGCCGCCTGCTTGCCTCCCATGATCGCCTTGAAGCAGGCCCGGACCGCCACCTCGGTCTTGCCGTAACCGACGTCCCCGCAGACCAGTCTGTCCATGGGGTGGGGGCTTTCCATATCGGCCTTGATCTCCTCAACACAGCGGATCTGATCTTCGGTTTCTTCAAAGGGGAAGCTGGCCTCAAACATGGTCTGCCACTCGGTGTCCCGGGGGAAGGCGTAGCCCTGGGCCTGCTTCCGCCTGGAGTAAAGATCGATGAGGCGCTGGGCAATATCTTCCACCGAGGAACGCACCCGGTTTTTCCGGCTCTCCCAGGATTTGGAACCCAGCTTGTCCAGCCGGGGCGGAGCGCCTTCGTTCCCGATGTAACGCTGCACCATGTTTACCTGTTCAATCGGTACAAATACTATTTCTTCATCCTGGTATTCCAGCTTGACATAATCTCTTTCGTGCCCCAGGGCCGTGATCCGCTCAATGCCCTTGAAGAGCCCTATGCCGTAATTGACATGAACGATGTTATCGCCGGGGCTGAGATCCACGAATGTGTCGATGACGGCGCTCCTCACGTTCTTGAGGGAACGGGGAGCGCGTTTCCTGCGACCGAAGATCTCGTTCTCCTGCACCAGCATCATTTTTATGCCGGGCAGGGAAAAACCCGCGCTCAGGGGAGCAGCAATGACGGATTCCCTGCCTTCAAGAATGGAACTGATCCGCTGGGCCTGTAGCTCCGACTCTGCGGCCACTACGATGTTCCAGCCCTGGGAAAGCAGGGCGCCGAATTCTTCCTTCAGGTAATCCATATTGCCGAAGAAGCTCCGGCCCGGTTCGAAGGCCGCGGAAAGCCTCAGGGAGCCCTCTTCGCCGGGACTCTTGAGGTTGAGGAAGGAAACCCGCCGGGGGGAGCGCCGGGCCAGGGGGGCAAATTCCACAAGAATCCGGGCCGGGTCGGGAACTTCCCGGTTTTCCCGGCGGGCCCTCGTGTACAGGTTCCTGTATTCCCTCACCAGGGGATCCTGGGCGTTTTCCAGCCGCTCCCTGTCCATAAAGAAGACGGTGGCGGGTTTGTCTCCCCCGTAGTCGAGGTAATCTGTAATGATCGCCGGTTTGTCAAAGGCCAGGGGAAAGAAAAGCTCCTCCCCGCCGGCAGTCCTGCGGCTGATAAGTTCTTCGAGAACCGCCTTTCCGCCATCGGCAAATTCTTCATAGCGGGCAAGGTTACGGCTGAGAGTATCAATGCGGTCGTCTGTCCAGAGAACTTCCTTGAGCGGCCAGATGCGGAGTTCTTCGGCAATGCCTGTAGTGTTCTGCCCGGCAGGATCAAAGGGCTTAATCGATTCCACGGTGTCAAAATCAAAGAGAATCCTGTACACATTGCCTTCATTGATAAATATATCCAGCACTTCGCCGCGGAGGGCGAATTCCCCGTGAAGCTGAACCCTGGGGACTCTCGTGTATCCGTAATTTGCCAGGCTTTCGGCAAGTTCCACGGTATTTATCCTGTCCCCGGCCCTGATCGTGATGATAAGGCTTTTGAGGTATTCGGGACTCGGCAGGGGGGTAAGAAAAGACCTCTCGCTGGCGATAACAACGCCTTCGTCTCCGGAAACCAGGGCGCCCAGCACCCCTGCCCGCTCTCCAAAGACTGCCGAAAGCGGGGCAATCTCCCGGTAGGGCATAGTTCCCCACCAGGGAAACATAACCGAGGGGATTCCGGCGGTTTCCAGGTCTGCCGCAAGGCTTTCCGCCTCGGTATCCGTAGGGCTTACCACCAGATATGAACCGGGACTGGTATTGTAGAGGATAGCGATGAGAAGCGCCGCGGAAGAGCCTTCGGTATTATCGATTTCCAGGGGGAAAGACCCCTTTTTATAGGCGGAAACGATGGCGGAAACGGACGGGGAAGCGGCTATTCCCGCCAGAACCGCAGGAAAGGATAAGGTATTCATAGGGATCAGCCGATTATTATAATAGAGATGGGGAACAGGGGATAGAGCTTCGTGTATCAGCGCTTGAATTCTGAAATTGACGCAGAGGAGAGGGAATTGAAGAGGCCGGGTTTAGAAATAC
>JAITES010000053.1 GCA_031281925.1 Treponema sp.
GGGCGGTTTCTGGCGTTCCCTCCAGTCCCTCAGTGTTACTGCGTTGATCACAGGGAGGGAGGAAGTTCTCTCCATGCTCCTTTCAGGCCTTACGCGGCTTTTTCTCGATGCCATCATCATTTCCATGCCTATCCTGGGAACGCTTTTCCTTACTTCGCTGGCGACAGGACTAATATCAAAGGCGGCACCCCAGATCAATATTCTCTCCGAAGGTTTCCCTATTTCCATAACCGTTGCCTTTCTTTTGATTTTTTTGACCATGCCCTTCATGGTGGAAGCGTTTTCCCGGGTCATTGAAGCAGGATTCAGCGGCGTTCAAACACTGTATACCCAGATTGGTCTGTCGATCGAAGGAGCGGGCCTATGACTGCGGAAGAGAGGCTCAATAAAGTTGTCCTGAAACTTCAGCCTTCCGCGGCATACATGATCGATCTGCAGTGGTTTGCCGCGGAGGATGAGGGGAGGACTTTTGAGCCTACCGACATCACGATCCGAAGGGCCAGGGAAGAAGGCCGGGTAGCCAAGAGCCAGGAACTTATAGGCGCGCTGGTGCTGCTTTTTCCCGCCTTGATGATTTTTTTTCTGGCTCCGTTCATGGTCAAAACCTGTGTAGAGATGCTGCGTTTTTTCCTTTCCCGTTCCACGGAGCTTGACCCGGCGGAAGACGCTGCCATTGTCGGGGTATTTTTTCATTATTTTGTGCGTCTTACCGCGCCTGTTCTCGCGGCGGCCGTTGCGGCCGCCCTGCTTTCCAATCTTATTCAGGTTGGTTTTCTCTTTACCACAAAACCCCTGGTGCCGGATTTTACCAGGATTCTTCCCCGTTTTGGACAGTACTTCAAACGTACCCTCTTTTCGATAGATGGTATTTTTAACTTTGTAAAGAATATTTTCAAGATGGGCATTATCGGCGGCGTGGCGTTTTTTATCATTTACAGTAACTGGGAAAGACTTGCGCGGCTGCAGACGGTGGAACTCTGGAATGCCGTCAGCCTGGTAGCTTCCCTGGCGGCCCGGATGATGATCATCAGCGCGCTGCTGCTGCTGCTGCTTTCAATTCCGGATTACCTTTTCCAGCGCTACCGCTACCGGCAAAACCTGAAGATGTCCCGGCAGGTCTTTATGGAAGAATTGAAAAGTTACGAAGGCGATCCTGAGGTGCAGGCGCAGATCATGCGCCGTTACCGGGCCATGCTTTCCAATACGATGATCCGCAATGTCCACAATGCCGATGTGGTTATTACCAATCCTACCCACTTTGCCGTAGCCCTGGAGTACCATGCGGAGCGCATGGATTATCCCATGATCAGCGCCAAGGGGGAGGATGGAGAGGCCCTTCTTATCCGCAGGATTGCCCGTGATAACGGCGTACCGGTTGTGGAAGAACCGCCCCTTGCGCGGGCCCTTTATGCAGGCGCCGAAGTGGGAGATACGATACCGAACAGGTATATAAGCCTTGTGGCAAAGGTATACCTCATGGTTCAGGGCATTAACGAAAAGAGACGCCGGGCGGACAATGCCGGAACAAACAGAGAGGAGATGAACAATGGCTGATGTGCCTGTACAGAATTCCGCGCCGGCCGGTTTGGCCGGAGGTCTCCAGCAATTTATCATGCCCCTGTCCGTGGTGGTAGTGGTAGTGATGATGATAGTCCCCATGCCGACAGTATTGCTGGACATGTTCATGGCAATGAACCTGATGCTGGCCCTGGTTATCCTCCTTACGGTGCTCTATGTCAAAAAGGCTTCCGACTTTACCGTCTTTCCGACCATGCTGCTTTTGTTAACGGTTTTCGGCCTGGCCCTTAACATTTCTTCCACACGGCTCATCCTTACCCGGGGCGATCGTTTTGACGGCCGGATGATCCGGGCCTTTTCCAGCTTTGTTGTCGGTTCGGGAAATACGGAAGGCCTGGTTGTAGGATTCGTGATCTTTATCGTTATCATAGCGGTCCAGGTGCTGGTAATCACCAAGGGCTCAACCAGGATCTCCGAAGTGGCCGCCCGCTTCGCCCTGGATTCCATGAACCCCAAGCAGATGAACATAGAAAGCCAGCTTAACCAGGGCTACATTACCGAACAGGAGGCAAAAGCCCAGTCAAACGAACTCAGGCAGGAACTGGATTTCTACAGCCGCATGGACGGCGCCAGTAAATTTATTCAGGGCAATGTCCAGGTTGGGATCTTTATTACGGCGGTCAACATCCTGGGAGGCATCATCGTCGGCTCCGCCGTTCACGGAGAAAGACTTTCCAATGCGGTGAGCACCTATATTGCCTTCTCCATAGGCGACGGCCTTCTTACCCAGCTTCCCGCAATTCTTATTTCTACCGCGACAGGCATCATGATGGCCCGATCCATGAGCAACAATGCTCTGGACAAGGACATTGCCGATACCTTCAAAAGGGAATGGCGAATCTACATGGTGGCGGCTTCGGTACTCCTCCTGTTTTCATTCCTTCCCGGTTTCCCCTGGTATATACTGATCCCTCTTGCCGCACTTATGTTCCTCCTTGCAGCGCGGCTCCGGACTGCCAAACGGCGGGAGGCCAGCGCGGGAGCCGCCATGGCAAAGGCCGGAGAAAAAGCCAAAAAATCCGCCGAGGAAACAGGAGATCTGCCGCCGGTACTGCCCCTGGACGATATTTCCCTGGAGATCGGCTACAGCCTTGTGCCTCTTGTTGACAGGAATAACAGTGTGGAACTTCTTGAACGGATCAAACGTGTCCGCAGAGAATCCGCGCTGGAACTGGGGCTGGTTATTCCCAAGATCAGGATCATTGACAGTCTTATGCTTGAGCCTTCGGAATACTGTTTCAAGATCAAAGGCGTCGATGTGGGACGGGGCAAGATCAGAATCGGTTTTTTCCTCTGTATTAATCCGGGAACGGCAAGCACGGAAATTGCCGGTGAAAAAACCATAGATCCCGCATTCGGTCTTCCCGCGGTGTGGGTCAGGGAATCCCAGCGGGATGAAGCGGAACGTTCAGGCTACACGGTGGTTGATCCGCCCACCATTATCGCTACACATCTGCAGGCGATTATTCGTCACCATGCGGCGGATCTTTTGGGTTACCAGGAAACCCAGCAGATTCTCGATGAACTCAGGAAAAATTATCCTGCCGTCGTGGAAGCCGTTCTTGCAACCCAGCTTAACCAGAAGGAAGGACTTACCCTGGGACGGATACAGAAGGTGCTGCAGGGTCTTCTGAGGGAACAGGTTTCCATACGGAATCTGGTTTCGATCATGGAGGCCATGGCGGATTTTGCCCCTCTTACCAAAGACGTCTGGTTCCTTGTGGAGAAATGCCGTCAGGCTCTGGCCGGGCAGATCTGCAGCCAGTTTGCCGATGAAAACCGGCGGATCAGGGTTCTTACCATTGAAAATAGCCTTGAAGAGGAGATTCTGAAAAGCAGGGTTGAGACCAGTTCGGGAGAATCAATCGCCGTCATGGATCCGGCAAAACACAGGGACTGGATCAAGGCCCTCTCAAAGTCGGTAACGGCAGTACAGCAGCAGCATTGGGTTCCTGTACTTCTCTGTTCAGAATCGATACGGCATCTGGTACGGTCTTCCTGCGAACGGGAACTGCCCCAGTTGGCTGTTCTTTCGGTTCATGAGATTGCTTCGGATTTTACGGTGGAATCCGTAGGTACTATCCGAATTGAGTAGCGGAGGGGAAATATGCTTACCTACGTGGAACAGGGACGCGATCTGGATGAGTGCTTCAAAAAAATCCGGCGCCGGTTTGGGGATAAACGGGTACAGGTACTGGAACAGCGCTTTGTTACAGAAGGAGGATTACTGGGGCTGTTCCCCAGAGAACTGCTGGAAGTAAAGTATTGCCTTTTAAGCGACGGCAGGAGTAATCCCTTTTCCGCAATGGCAGGCAGCCGTTCAAGTCCTGCCCCCTACCAGGGCTACACAGGCGCTCTTTCCACAGGCGCAGGAGGTCCTCTTATACCCCCCGGCATCCCGTCTGGCAGCAGTACTGTTACTGCCACCGGACAGTCGCTCAGGGGGAATGACGAGGAAGAAAAGAGGAAGATTCTCGCATCCGCCGGCAAGGATCCTGCCATCCTGCAGGTTCTAAGCGAGGTGCGCAATATCAAGGAAATACTCGACACCGCCAATGCTTCAGAGAAGGCCGATGAACATCCTTCACTCCGGCGCCTTGCCGAGGTACTCAAGGGCAACGATTTTTCTTCTGTCTTTACCAATTCAATTCTGGAACGGGCCAGGAAGGAACTGTCCCTGGAAACCCTCGATAATTACGAAGAGGTTCAGGACAGGACGCTGGAATGGATCGGAGAGAGGATCGGTATCCATGAGGAAAACCAGTTCCACAGGCGTCCCCGAATCATGGTACTCGTCGGCCCTACGGGAGTGGGCAAGACCAGTACCATTGCCAAACTGGCGGCCTTCTACGGTACCGACCGGGCGGGACGCAAACCCCAGACAATCAAAATTATTACCATTGATGCTTTCAAGGTTGGGGCCAGGGCCCAGATAGAAACTTTTGGAAACTATATGGGAATTTCCGTAGAGATGGTGGACAACTACGACGACCTCCGCAGGGTTGTTGCCCTTTCTTCTACCGGCGCCGATATGATCCTGATCGATACCATCGGCAAGAGTCCCCGTGATTCAAAAAAACTGGGGGAGATGCATCAGATTCTCTCCGCGCTGGGGCCTCATGCAGAAGTGCATCTCGTTATTGCGGCTACCACCAAGGCAAGCGATATTGAAATTATCCTGCAGCAGTTTGAGCCTTTCAATTTTCAGGCGGTAATCATTACAAAACTGGATGAAACATACAGGCTGGGTAATGTGATAAGTGTACTTGCCGATAAAGGAAAGAGTATATCGTATATTACAGACGGGCAGAAAGTTCCGCGGGATATACAGATCGCCCATGCGCTCAGGTTTCTCAGCTGCCTTGACGACTTTACCGTAAACCGGGAAAAACTTGAGAAGCGCTTCCCCTGTGATGAAAGCAAAATGATTCGATGGAGATAATGATGGAAGATCAGGCTGAAGAACTGAGGAAGATGATGGCTCAAAGTAAAGGTTCTCCCGCAAAGGGGCATTCCGGCGCCTCTGGCCGGGAAAAGCCGGAAATGCGGAACAATGCCGCCGCTCCGGCAAAAAAAGCCAGGATAATAACCGTTACCTCGGGCAAGGGCGGGGTAGGGAAGACTAACCTTTCGGTAAACATGGCTCTGGCCTATGCCCGGCTTGGAAAAAAGGTAGTGGTTATGGATGCGGATCTGGGACTTGCCAATGTAAATGTCATGCTGGACATGACTCCCAAGTACAATCTCTACCATGTTATCCGCAAGCAGAAAACCATGCGGGAGATCATGGTGGAATCCCCCTACGGCATTTTTATCGTGGCCGGCGCTTCGGGCTTTTCCCAGATCGCCAACCTTTCGGAAGATGAACGGCAGAATTTCATCACCGAGTTGGACACACTCAGTACGGCGGACATCATCATTATTGATACCAGCGCGGGGGTTTCAAGTAACGTACTGGACTTTATCGCCGCCGCAGACGATGCCGTGATCATCACCACCCCGGAACCGACCGCCATTACCGACGCCTATGGCATCATCAAGATCATTGCAACCGAGTATGAAAATCTCAATATGGGACTTAAACTGGTGGTAAACCGGGTAAAAGGGGTAGGGGACGCCATGAAGGTTTCCGACAGGATGATAAAGACCGCAGGGCAGTTCCTCAACCTGAAGGTGGATTATCTGGGCTTCATCTATGATGATCCTGAGGTGAGCAAGGCAGTGCTCAGACAGAAACCCTTTATGGTTACCGATCCCCGCTGCAAGGCTTCCCAGTGTGTGCAGCATATTGTTGCCCGGATGGATAATGCCGGCTTCAAGGAAGCAGGGGGCTTTGGAGCCATGATGCGCCGGCTATTCGGCGCTTAACAGGACTTTTTATGGTAAACATAAGAAATTGCGCCATTGCCGCCGTTATCGGCTTCGTTCTTTCCCTTCTTGTGGGCCTGGTTTCCGGAGCGGCCCTTTTTGTTGTGCTTTTCAGGGCCTTGATTTTTGCCGTAGTCTTCTTTGTCCTGGGCGCAGCCATTCAATTCCTTGTCGGAAACTATGTCCCCGAGATTCTGGAGGGAGACGATTTTGATACGGATGAACCTGTTGGAGACAATCAGGCCATGGGCAGCCGGGTTAACATGACCGTCGGGGATGATGAAGAAGCCGCCGTCCCCAAAATGTACCGGGACAGGGGAGAAGGCGACGAGGTGGGCGACATAGGCGATCTTGTAAGAGGTGTAGATCAAAAAGCCAAAGCTGATTATACTATAAAAGAGGCGGTTTTTCATGAGGCTGAAGCTCCGGAACCCAGGGTTACCGCCAGGAGGCAGGAGTCTCCGATCTCTCCGCCGGATGCTGATTTTGTTCCGGTAGTGGAAACGGTGGATGTATTGCCGGATCTTGATTCAATGGCCGGTTCTTTCCTCTCATCCGATGGAAAGGAAATGGCGGAAGGCGCTGTTGACAGCGCTCCGGCGTCTGTTTTGACGCCGAAACGGAGTTCCGGAGGGAAATCCGTGAACCCGGGCGGTGACTTTAACCCCAAGGAGCTGGCCCAGGCCATCAGAACCAAACTGAACAAGGATTAACGGATGGGAATGGCAAGTAAAGAGCCCATGGATGAAAAAGTCGAAGAGCGGCTCTGGTTGGAATACCGGCGGACAAAGGATCAGAAGATACGGGAGACTTTTGTCATTCAATACTCCCCCCTGGTTAAATTTGTTGCCGGTAAAGTCGCCGTAGGGATGCCGCACAATGTGGAATTTGACGATCTTGTGGGTTTCGGTTCCATCGGGCTTCTTGACGCCATTGATAAATACGATCCCGACCGGGGTGTTAAATTCAAAACCTACGCGGTTACCAGGATTCGGGGAGCCATATTTGATGAACTGCGTCAGATAGACTGGGTACCCCGCTCGGTACGCAAGAAAGCCAAGGAACTTGAAGAAACCGTAGCCAATCTGGAATCCCAGATGGGTAGAATTGCCACGGATCAGGAGATTGCCTCCTCCATGGGCCTTGATGACGAAGAGTATTCCAAAACCGTCATGAAAATATCCGCTACTTCGATTGTTTCCCTCAATGAGGTGTGGTCAGGAGTGGATGAAAACGAAAAAAATTCCATAGGCGACACCATAGAATCGCCGATAAGCCTCCATCCCGACGTAATGGTAGAAAAAGAAGAGATACGCCGGGTGATCATCGATGCCATCAGGGAACTTCCTGAAAAAGAAAAACAGATCCTCGTCCTCTATTGGTATGAAGATCTTACCCTTAAAGAAATCGGGGAAGTAATGAAAGTTACCGAATCCCGTGTATCCCAGCTTCATTCCAAGGCCATGCTCCGTCTCCGGGCCAAACTCACCAATGTCAGAAAAGGTATCATGTAGGAGAGTTCATGGTCGATTTTGTCCGGCTTCAACACATTGTCAAAGACCAATTGGAACAGGACAGAACCATCACTACCGTGGAGGCCAGCGGGGCAACTCTGGAACTGGCGGTTTCCGAAGCCGCCGCCCTCCTGGATATACCCATAAGCCGTCTGGAATATGAAGTCAGCGAGAAAGGTTTCAAGGGCATTTTGGGCTCCGGCAAGAAAGAATGGAAGATTAAGGCCTACCAGCGGGTCTACGCCAAGAAAGAAAATAATGAAGCCGGTGAGGAAAGCGGGGACTTCGACTTTGATATTGCCGCCAACCAAGATTATGACGGCCAGGTCTTTGTCTCTCTTTCGCCGGAAGGCGCCTTCCTCAAGGTGTCTCCTCCGGGAGGTACGGGAAGAAAGGCTGTGGAATCCCAGGCCCTTGATGCGCTCAGGGCCCGGCAGGTAAGGGATATTGAAGAAGCCCTTGTAAAAGAAACGGTAAAAGCTGCCGAAGGGGTGTATGTCCGGGTTGGAGATTTTGAACACAGGCCGGTAAACGACAGCATGGTGAGCGTGGAAATCGCCGACGGTGAGATGAAGGCCTTTATTACCGTGAGTCCTCCGGGCCCCGGCGGCTGCGATATTTCTGCTGAAACCTATCTTTCCTACCTCCGGAACAACCGGGTGCTGTACGGGGTTAAAGAGGATTTTCTCCGTGATTTTTCCGATTCACCCGAATACAAGACCCCCGTGCTTGTTGCCGAAGGGGTGAGGCCCGTAGACGGCCGGGACGCGTATATTCAGTACAACTTTGAAACGGATCAAACCAAGGTACGGCTCCGCGAGGGAAGCAACGGACGCATCGACTTCAAGGAACTCAACATCATCCAGAACGTGGTGGAAAATCAGCCTTTGGCCAAGAAGATCCCAGCGGAAACAGGCACGGTGGGCAGAACCGTTACCGGCAAAGTTATCCCCGCGAAAAACGGAAAGGAATGCAGCCTCCCGCTGGGAAAGAATGTCCACCAGGGGGATGATGGCGCCACTATCATTGCCGATATCAACGGTCAGGTGGTGGTAGTTAACGGAAAGATCAATGTAGAGCCTGTATATACCGTAAACGGGGATGTAAACCTCAAGACGGGGAACATCATCTTCCTGGGAACCGTTGTGATCAACGGCAACGTGGAAGACGGCTTCTCGGTAAAGGCTGCCGGAAACATCGAGGTAAATGGTACCGTGGAGAAGGCGGAACTGGATGCCGAAGGTGACATCATCGTTCATCAGGGCATTACCTCAAAGAGCGGCGGACTTATCCGCGCGGGAAAATCCATCTGGGCCCGCTTTATCGAAAACGCGGTAGTCGAATCGGGGAACATGGTGGTAGCCTCCGACGGAATAATCAATTCCCAGGTGGATGCCTTTAAGCGTATCATCTGTCACGGCAAACGAGCCCATATTGTCGGGGGAAGACTCAGGGCCAGCGAGGAGATCAATGCCAAGATCCTGGGCAGCCCTACCAGCGGAACCGAAACGATCTGCGAAGTAGGTTTCGACCCCAAAAGCAAGCAGGAACTGGACGAGCACAGGCAAAACAAGGAAAAGGCCGAGAAGGAATTGGAGGATATTCAGCGGAATATACAGACGCTTATCAATATCAAAAAACAGAGAAAAAGTCTTCCTGAGGACAAGGAAGCCTATCTGAATGAACTCATGGACAGGCGGCAGATACTCATAGGAGACATAAAAAAAGCTGCTGAGGGAATTCGGAGGGTTGAAGAATTCCTTAACAGCCTCAAAACCCGGGGCAGGGTTTCCGCCTCGTCCAAGGTGTATCCGGGAGTAAAGATACTCATCCGGGATGCCAAAGACGATGTGAGAAACGAGTACCGGGCCGTTTCCTTTATACTGGAAAATGGGCTTATCAGAGTAACAAAGTATGAAGAGACCGACGAAGACTTAAAGAAGGTTCCCGATGGCTATACAGCCGATTGATCTGCAGACCCTTTTTACCCAGGTAGACAAGGTCGGAAAAGCCCAGATCGCCCAGAAGGAAGGACTGGCGGTTCAGCAGGCAATTCAGGCAGTTCAGACCCAGCAAAAAAATGAAGCGAACGTGCAGTCCGTAAACGCCACCCCGGAGTTGGGTGACGGGACGGAAAAAGTAGATAACGAAGGGAGAAGCGGGGGGCAGGGCTTTGCAGAGGCCGGGGGAAGCAGCGCTGGACAGGATGGAGAGGAAGGCGGGGAAGAGGAAGAGAAAAAGAAACCCGCCAACTGGGATCCTGCCCTTGGTCATCGTATAGATATTTCGGGGTAGCCGTGAATTTAGCTGTTATTTTTTCCGCCGCAAGCCTTATCCTCTGGGCCTTTACCTTTGTTTATTTTCATGTCCGTATAAATAAAATTTCACGGGGAGAGGATCTCCTCTCCGGCTACCGCAAGGAAACCACCCGGCTCATTGCCGAAATCGACTCGGCAACCGAAAGGGACTCCCGGATAGTGGAAGACCGGATTGAGTCCATGAAGACCGTTCTTGAGGACATAAAAAAACGCACCGGAATATATGTCCGGGAACTGGAAAAACGGCAGGAGGGAGAGCGGCTGTACTCCGAATTGGGGAAAAAACAGCTAATTATCCCCACCCCGGATGAAAAGCTTGAAGAAAATGCCCCTCCGGACCATCAAATTCCTCCGGCCGGACAGGAAAATACCCCTGAACCGTCCGGGCGAACGAAAGCGGACGAAGCTGCACCAAAGAAATCGCCCCATGCTCCCCCCCCGGAAGATCCCCGTATATTGCGAGAGCGCTTTTCGGAACTGGCCCGGCAAGGCTTCTCCGCCGAGACCATAGCCTCAAAACTGGGCATCAGCGTCTCCGAGGCCGAACTTGCCATGGCCCTCTTCGGCGGAGACCCCGGTTGAATTCCGGTTTTCGATTCTATTGACATTTTTTCCGCTTCCTGCTATAAAATTCCTATTGGCCGCCTTAGCTCAGTTGGTAGAGCAAAGGACTGAAAATCCTTGTGTCTAGAGTTCGATTCTCTGAGGCGGCAATTTGTAATTCCTTGTGTCATAAGGAATTAGGCGATCCGTCCTCTAACGGTGTTTCAAAATCTTCTACAAATGTGCCGGGATGAAGCCCTTTTGGTCGTTTATGAATGGCTGAAAACGGGGAAATTGTCCGTCTGGCGCTGGAAAGCATCCTTAACATCTACCAGTATACCTCATTGAAAAGCAGAAAAAAATCTTTGATACGACACCGTAGGTCGTTCATACCGGGGTATACTTTTTTAAAACGGGCGGTAAAACGTTGTTTCA
>JAITES010000065.1 GCA_031281925.1 Treponema sp.
CCGATCATCCTTCTCTATATATTCGGACAGGACAAGCTGGTAAAGGGCATGATGGCCGGAGCCGTGAAGGGCTAAGACCGGAAACCGCCCCATCTGTTTTTTTGTATCAAACTCAATTATACTTTTTATGTATTCTTCAGCCGCTGGCTTAAAGAAGACCTTACTATACGCCGCGGGGAGGCGGCTTGTGCATGATCAATATTCGCAAGAGCGCTACCAGGACTTTTGGAATCCTCACCGCCGGAGGGGACTGTCCGGGGCTTAACGCGGCCATCCGGGGGGTATGCCGGGCGGCCCATGATCGTTACGGCATGGACATTGTGGGAATTGCCAACGGTTACCGGGGCCTTATCGAAGGGGATTGGCGTACCCTGCGGCCTTCGGATGTGTACGGGATTCTTACCAGGGGGGGAACCATTCTGGGCACAAGCCGGGAGAAGCCCTTCAAGGTTTCCGGAAGGGAAAGCGATGAGGTGCCCGAAGAGAAGGTTGCCGCCATCAAGGATAACTACCGCAAGCTCAACCTTGACTGCCTTGTGGTTCTGGGTGGCAACGGCACCAATACTACCGGTTACCATCTGGCCTGCGAGGGGCTCAATGTGCTGGGACTCCCCAAAACAATAGATAACGACATACAGGGCACCGACCGGAGTTTCGGTTTCAATTCGGCTCTGGCAATCGGGACGGAAGCCATAGACCGTCTCCACTCCACCGCCCAAAGTCACAGCAGAGTCATCGTCATTGAACTCATGGGGCACAAGGCCGGCTGGCTTGCCCTCTATGCCGGGATTGCAGGCGGGGGAGACGTGATCCTTATCCCCGAGATTCCCTATCATATAGAGACGGTCGGACGGCACCTCATGGAGAGGGCGGAACAGGGGAAGGCTTTTTCCATAGTGGTTGTGGCCGAAGGCGCGCTTTCCGCGGAAGAGGCAAGGATGGACAAGAAGGAACGCAAACGCTACCGGGAACAGTACGGCGCCCCCTCGGTGGGTTACCGGGTGGCGCGGGAGATAAAGGAGGTAACCGGAATGGAAACCCGGCCCACCGTGCTGGGCTATGTGCAGCGGGGAGGTATACCCAGCGCCTCCGACAGGGTTCTGGCCACGAGTCTGGGAACGGCCGCGGCCGACATGCTTGCCCGGGGAGAATACGGCAGGATGGTGGCCCTTTCCGGCGACAGCATCAGTTCTGTAGATTTGAGCGTTCCCGCGGGAAAAGTGAGGTCCGTACCTCCGGACCACTACATGATCGATACGGCCCTGGCGGTGGGGACACACCTTGGCATGAAGGGCTGAAGGGTTGAAGCGGCCCCAAAAGCATGCAATCTGCCTCTTTTGGCTCAAATTTTGAAAAAAGTTCGCTATCTTCAGGATTATGTTTTGCGTTTTTCATGAAAATAGCCGAAAATTTCAAGAGGAGCCTATTTTGCGTAAGCGGTGCCTTGTTGTAATAATTGCTCTGGTGTTTATAAGCTCATTTTTTCAGGTTGTTCATGCTCAGGATGGCGGATCGGATCTTGTTCCCGTAGCGGTTTTCCCCATTATCGGCGAAAAACTCTGGGAAGCGAGGTGGCTTAACGGCCTCCTTATGGATCTTGTCAGGGAATTGGGAACATTCGATCCTGTTGCGCTGCCTCATGCGCCTGAGTATCCTGATATTCCCCCGGATCGCGACATGGCCGGGAATATGCCCTATGCGCTTACCGGAGCCCTTTTCCCGGATGATGATGACAAGATCCATGTCCAGATTTGGTTATACGACATGGAAAAAGAGGAGCTTATCTTTACCGAAGAGATGGTTTATACCGATCCGGACGAAGCGGTGAAGTATCTGTCTCCTTTGACGTCATTGATAATATCCAAGGCCGAAACACCGGCAGCGCCCGTAATGCCTGTGGCCGAAGAGACGGCGCCGGAAGAAACGGCGGCGGCTGAAGAGACGGCAGCGCCGGAAAAAACGGAAGCGGAGAGCGAAAAGACAGCGGCCTTCCGGGCGGAAGAGGGCATAAAAGACTCATCTGAAAAGCCTGAAGCCGGCCCTTACTGGCTTTATCTGGGACTAAAGGGAGGAGGAAGCCTCCGGTTCTATAATCCCCATGGGGAACCGGTTTTTACAGAAAAAAGCAACATGAACGCTACTTTTGAAGCGGGCCTTCAGGTTTCTTCGGAACTTCTTGAGTTCGGCAAGCTCTTCTCCCTGGGTCTGCAGGCGGAGGCTCTCTTTACCAGGGATACTGTTGTTTTTTCTGAAGCTTCGGCAGGGGAGGAAAACTTTGAATACGTACAGATGCTTTTTCCCCTGCTTGTCAAGTTTAACATTCATCCCGGCCGCTTTGTCATTTCTCCATACGGAGGCATCTATTATCCCTTACCCCTGGCAGACATGAAGTACAGCCGGAACGGAAGGGGAAATGATTTTGAGTATTCCTACTCTTTGGCCCTGGGTTATATTGGGGGAATCAGCCTTGGAACCATGCTGGGGCCGGGGCGGCTCTTCCTTGATGCCCGTTATGCCGCGGATCTCGGCGAGATCCGCAATACTGCCACGGAAAAGGATCTTTTCGGACGGAACATGATCACGGTCTCCATCGGCTACGAATTGGGACTGTTCAGGAAACAAACAAGGAGAAACAAATAATGAAAAAGGCGGTAATTGTTTTGATCTTCTCTCTGGTGGTTGTGTCGCTGGCTGCGGCGCAGACCATTGAGGGAAACGGAACATGGTATTCAACTGAGGAAAAACATCTTTCGGCTTCCCATGCCGATTTGCCCATTGGTACCAGGATACGGATCACCAATCTGGATAACAACCGGTCGGTTATTGCGGCCATCAGCGGACGCATTCCCGAAGATCCCGAACGTCTGATAGACGTTTCCCAGGCGGCGGCCCGGAATATTGGCATGAGGGATTCGGGAGCCACCAGAGTGAAGGTGGAAGTTCTCACTCTGGGAAAGGCGCCGGACGGGGAAAGTCCGGCTTCCCCGGAAAAGTCCGGCGCCGCAGAAATACTGCCGCCTCCCGAATCGGAGGCTGAAAAAGCCGCCGCGCCGGAAAGTCTGCCTGAACCGTCCGTAGACAGTATTGTTGATGTTCCCGGTTCTCCGGAGGGCGAAACAGCCGGCAGGCCTGAGCCTTCTCCTGTTCCCGAAAAAATAAAGAACAGGGCCGAAGTCGCTCAGACTATCGTGATAGAACCGCCCGTGGTGAATATTCCTCCGGCTCAATATCAGCTTAGCATCACCATCGAAGGACTCGGTACCATCGAAAAATCGGGAGTGCTTGAAAGCGGAAAGGAAACCACAATCAGGGTACAGGCGCCCAAGGCAGTCCCCAAAGCTCCGCCGCCACCGCCTCCCCCGGTTCCTCCGCCTCCGGTTGTTGTTCCCGTTCCCCCGCCCCCCGTCCGGCCTCCCGCCGCGGTGGTCCCTCAGCTTCCTTCAGCCTATGACGGCAGGCTTTACCGTATCCAGGTAGGATCTTTTTCCAGCGTTGCCGCGGCCGTCCGGGCGAGAGAGCGGGTTATAAACGCCGGTTTTAACGCATATTATGAACGGTATGAGGAAATGTACCGGGTAGTGCTGATTCATGTCCCTTCCGCGGACATTCCCCTGATCGCAGAGAAACTGGGGAACGCAGGCTTCAGGGAACTGTGGGCCCGGGCGGAATAAAAGGATTGTAGAACCGGCTCCCGTCCCTGAATGTAAACCACATTCCCAGCGCAAACAGTAAAACACCGGCGGAGAGGGCTATTGCGTCGGCCTTGCCGAAGGGCCTTGAAGAATACCAGCTTCTTTTTTTATGTTTACCAAAACCCCGCAGTTCCATCGCATTACTGACACTGTCTATCCTTTCCAGAGAAGAAAAAATAAGAGGCAGCAGTATCGCTGCGATACCCTTTATCCGTTTGAACAGGGGCGCCTTGCGGGAAAGTTCTATGCCCCGGGCCTGCTGGGCCTGGGAGATGGCGATGTAGTCCCGCTGTACATCGGGAATGTAACGCAGGGTAAGGCTTACCGTATAGGCGATGTAGTAATGCACTCCGATACGGTTGAGGGAAGAGGCAAATTCGCTGGGATGGGTAGTTACAATGAGGAGAATCGCTGCGGGTACCAGTTGGCAGTATTTTAAAAAGATGTTGAATTCGTAGAAAAGCTGTTCTTTGGTAAGGGTGAAACGCCCGAAGCCTTCCGCAAGAAGATGCCGGCTGCCGTAGATCTTTACCCCTTCTTCCGGAGAAAAAATGTAGACCGCAATCAGATTGGCGGCCATAAAGATGATGAGCATTTTGAAAATAAAAGAAATATCCCTTAATTTGATCCCTGAAATGATAAAGAGAAAGAGACCGAGACCCGAAGAGAACAGCATGACTCTTGTGTCATACCCTGTCATCGCAAGGACGGACCAGAGCAGGAAGATGATAAGCTTTACGGCCCCCGTTACCCTGTGTACCGGGGAAGAGCGTTCCAGATAACTCAACATGAAGCGGCTCATTGCCTGTACCTCTCTTCCCTGTCCAGGGAAATAAAACGGTTTATGAAACCCTGATACCCGGTAATGCCGGCACGGAGCGCCAGATCGTAGAGGCTTGTCCGTTTGAGGCTGGCCTTTTCAATAATACTGTCATCGGTAAGAACCGCAGAAGGACTGTCAATGGCAAGGATCCTGCCTTCGGAAAGCACCACCGCCTGATCGGCGTATTCGAGCATCAGGTGCATGTCGTGGGTGATTAGGAGGAGGCTTATGCCCTTGTCCCGGTTAAGCCTGAAAAGAAAATCCATTATTTCCCGGTAGTGCCTTAGATCCTGTCCTGCCGTGGGTTCGTCCAGAATGAGGAGGGAAGGCCCCAGGCTGAGGATCGAGGCGATGGTAAGCCGTTTCTTCATGCCGTAGCTCAGGGCGCTTACCGGCCAGTTCCGGTAGGGATAAAGGCCGCAGATGCGGAAACTTTCGTAAACCTTTTCCCGGATTTCGTTTTCCGCATGAAGCTTCGCTTCGCTTCCGGAATTTTTACGGTTGGCAAGCTCCCTGTTGCGGAGACCCAGCGCGGCCTCGTCGTAGATCAGGGGAAAGGAGATCATGTGGTTGGGATTCTGCATCACAAAGCCGATCTTTTCGGCCCGTTCGCGGATGGAAAGGTCTGCAATGTCCCTGCCCTCATAGAGGATTGCGCCGCTTGCGGGTTTGTAGAAACCGCAGATAAGGGCGGCCAGGGTGGATTTTCCGGCCCCGTTCTTGCCGACCAGAGCCGTGATGGAACTTTTCGGAATGGAAAAGGAAATGTTCTCCAGTGTGCCATGCCTTTTTGAAGCGTCCCCGGCGGCTGTATGCGACCCTTCCGCCCGCGGGCGCGGGGAACTTGCCTGTGCGTCATAACAGAAATTAAGATCCCGTATTTCCAGAATTGTTCCGTCACGGCGGGGCGCATCGGCCTTTCCTTCCGCCGCGGCCCAGACCCGCAGTTTTTCCGCGTCAAAGACAACGGTCTCAACATGTTCCGGCCTGAGGCCTGAATGTATACTGCAGCCTGTAAAACGGAGGGCGGAAAGGTACAGGGGCTCCCGGATACCCGTTTTATACAGAAGATCCGATGACAGCATTTCTTCAGGGCTCAGATCCGCGACGATGCGCCCCTTGTCTATGAGAATGATGCGGTCTACGGGACGATGCAGCACATCCTCAAGCCGGTGTTCGATGATGATTACCGTTTTCCCCTGTTCCCTGTTAAGCCTGTCTATGGTTTCTATGGCCTGCTTTCCCGTTGCGGGATCCAGATTCGCAAGAGGCTCATCAAAGAGGAGAATTTCAACATCGTCCGTCAATACACCGGCCATGGAGACCCGCTGCTTCTGGCCCCCCGAAAGTTCCTGGGGCGCTTTACTAAGGGCTTCTTCAAATTGAACAAGTTCCGCCGCCTCTTTCACCCGGCGGCGCATCTCCTCTACAGGAACCATGTCATTTTCCGCGGCAAAGGCAATGTCTTCCCCGGCGCTCTGGCCGACAAACTGGTCATCGGTATCCTGCAGCACCGTTCCTGCTTTTTTTGAAATGCCGAAGATCCCCAGCCCGGCCGCGTCTTCTCCGAGAATCGACAGCGATCCTGTCATCTTGCCGGGAAAGGCATTGGGGATGAGACCGTTAATACAGTGGGCCAAGGTTGACTTCCCGGAACCGGAAGGCCCCAGGATGAGGATCTTCTCCCCCCTCCCGACACTTAAGTTTATGTTGATAAGACTCGGTTCAGCCTGGGAACGGTACCGGAAGGAGAAGTCTTTGAAGACAAGAGCAGGGGAATGAAGTTGAGCCGAATCTTTTGTCATGCAGAACCTTTTAAATACCACTGTCCGAACAGTTTGAAAAACAAAAGTTTAAAAAACGTATCCGGACAGCTCCTTTCAAGCTTCATTCCTTACAATACGGGTTTTACTCGGTCTTGAGGGAACCTGCCCTGGTTCTGGTTCTGGAATACCCAACGGCAAGGATCGTGCCGAGGATCAGTACCACCAGGGAATTGAGCCCCGCTGCAGTCAGACCCTGAATGTAAACCTTGTCCGCCGGTTCCTGATAGATAAGGATGTCCAGGGTGGGAGCTACGCCGACCCATGCGATAAGGTTCGCCGCAATCTGGACAATGTTGAAGAAGATGGCGCTCTTGACACCGAATTTTCCTTCTTCAATTCCGTAGCGTGTCCAGAAGATACCCGCCAGAAGACCGAATATTGCGTCGGCAATGACCCAACTCCACCAGACCCCGCCCCAGGTAAGGTCTGTCAGGGCGTGTCCGATAAAGGCGATGAGAAGCCCCGCAACCGGCCCAAAGACCGCTCCGAAGAAGACCACGATGGCAGAGGAAAGGTTGAGGTTGGTGTTGGGAACCCCCGAAGGAATCGCCACAAAACGCATCAACACAAACATGATCGCCGCCCCGATTCCGACAGCAACCACCGTCCTGACCGATAGAAGTTTCTTTTCCATTTTAGTTTACTCCTTGTCTACAAGATTATGTATCCAGTATATCTTATTACGAAAGAAAAGTATATAATGGTTAAAAGTAAAAGCCTGTGAAGGAGGTGCATTATGCCCCTGCCTAAAGAACAAGACCGTTATACCTACGCCGATTTTCTTGAATGGGACGAAGGCGAGCGTTACGAGATTATAGACGGCGAAGCCTATATGATGTCGGCCCCCGCCCGGATTCATCAAGAGATATGCATGGCCTTATCAGCCGCGTTATATAACTATCTGGCAGGAAAAACCAGCGAAGTCTACGCCGCCCCTTTTGCCGTCCGGCTTTTTCCCACAGTGGATCAAAGCGACGATACCGTCGTGGAACCTGATATTGCGGTAGTCTGCGATCCTTCCAAACTGGATGACCGGGGCTGCAACGGCCCGCCGGACTTTATCATCGAAATTACGTCCCCCTCCACCGCCCGGTACGACCGTATTGTCAAATTCAATAAATACCGGGAAGCGGGGGTCAGGGAATACTGGATCGCCGATCCGGAAGAAAAAGTGGTTTCCGCATATGTGCTAAAAAACGGCGAATATACGGCGGCAAATTACGACGATACCGGGAAGGCCCCGGTAACGGTCCTTCCGGGCTGCGAAATCGACCTTGCGGCCATTTTCGGGGAGGCCTCCGGGGCGTAATAGGGAAGGGGCTGGGATGTCCAGGAAAGTGACCCTCAATATGGAAGCTGGAAACAATGCCAAAGAAATCGGTCTGCGCGGCTCTTTCAGGTTCATACGCAGTGTTAAATACCGCATGATTTTTGCCTTTTCCCTGCTT
>JAITES010000083.1 GCA_031281925.1 Treponema sp.
GACATTTTGGAACAGCCTCACTTGATTATGATTCTATCATGGGCTTTGACGGGAAAGTATCAGGCGTTTTCCCTATTAATGGAGCCGGTTCCAAAACTTGAGTTTTTTCGGAAAAGTCCATTCAGTTTTTAGGCCCGGCAAACATAGGCTCAAGGGGCATGATAATTTCCACCGCCGTGGAACCCTTCCGGGAACGGAGACAGTATTCGGCTCCCAGCTGGTGGGCCCTGTATTCCATTGAACGGAGTCCCAGGCCTTCCCTGTCGCGCCTCTTTCCCTTGCCCATTCCCTTGCCGTTGTCCCTCACCTGGAGAAGCAGAAAAGAATCTCCGGCGGCCAGCTTTACCCGGACAAGTTCCGCCCCCGAATGTTTCAGCACATTCTGCAGGGCTTCCTGGATGATCCGGTAGATGTTAATCTCCTGGTTGCGGTTCAGGGGGAGAGGATCGGGCGCCTCCCATGAAAGGCTGCAGCGCAGGGCTCCCTCCCGGCTGATGCTGTCGCAGAGCCCGGCAATGGCCTCCCTAAGCCCGAATGCGTCCAGATCCATGGGAAAAGAATCGTGGGCATAACGGCGTGTGCGGATCAGGGTTTCATCAATAAGTTCCGAAAGTTCAGGCAGAAAGACCGCCGGCGCATCCTGAGCGGCAAGGCTCTTGCAGAACATGGAAATTCCGGCCAGCCGCTGACAGATATCGTCATGGAGGTCCGCGCTGAAACGCCGCCGTTCAAGATCGCTGATCCTGAGAACCTCGGCCTCCACCGCGATACGGCGTTCCGCCTCTTCCTTGAGTTTCCGGTTTGCCTCAAGAAGATCCTTCGTGCGGTAGGCCACTTCCTGTTCAAGCTTGCGGGAACGTTCCTTTTCATCATCCAGGGAACGGAGCCGTTTTACCGTATTGGCAATAAAGACAGCTCCGCTGGACATCTGGGGATACACCTGATCGGGAGCCTCGTAAAGGACAAAACCCAGATACTCGTTTCCGGAACGGAGATGAAAAAGACAGAGATCCTGAAACTCCCCCTTGGCTTTTAATTTCCTGAAAAAGAAGCCTATATCCATGGCCTGGGGATTCCCTGCAAAAGAAAGATCCCTGCCTCCGGATCGCTCAAAAACCAGATATCCTGTTTCGCCGATGTTTTTCAGGGCATCGCCGTAGAGAACAAAGTAGAAACTCCGCACATGGAGGTTGGTTAAAAAACTCTGCAGATAGGGAATCATGGCGGGAAGAGAATCGATAAGGGCCAGATTGTGTCCCAGGGAATTTACATTGAGTGAATAAATTTCCGATTTGATGATGTCATAGGGAGCGGCGCTCATGGCCGGCAGAATTCTTTCCGTGCCCCCTTTTGCGTCTTCGGGCCTTTCCGGGCATCCGCAGGAGGAACGCAGTATCAGTGTCGATTCAACATAGATGGTTCTGGGCGCGGAAATTCCCCGTATAAGATCCCGAATGGCGCGGACGGCCATGCTGCCCTGTTCCGAAAGAGGCTGACGTACCGTGGTGAGGGGAGGATTTACCAGCTGGGCCTGACTTATATCATCAAAACCCGTTACCGGACAGTTCCGCCACCGGGGATCGGAGAGGCTCTGCAGCAGTTCCTGAATGCCGATGGCAATATTGTCGCTTGCGGCGACAATGCAATCCGGGCTTCCAGGATGAAGGGCAATGTGATTCCGCATGATCTCCATACCGGAAAGCTCATTGAAGATGCCGCTGTATACCTTTCCCCGGAGCCCCGGAAAGGCCCTCTCCCCGTCCTTAATCGCCTTTCGGAACACGTCTTCCCGGACAACATTATCCTGATGCTTTGCCGGGCCCCCCACATAGATAAAATCCCGGTAGCCGTGGGTCATGATAAGGTGTTCCATGAGGAGTTCCATGGATTCCCGGTTCTTGACAATAATCGAAGGATAATCGAAGAGCCTCATGCCGATGGAGACAAAGGGAACCTGGGATGCCATGGCCTTTAGTTCTGAAGGAATAACAATTTCACTCTCGTCGGTAAAAACCGAAGAGAGGAGAAGTATGCCGTCCGCGGCAATGAGTTTCCAGGTGGGAATGGTTCCCGCATCGGATTTGTTTTTCCCGTTCAGCGCTTCACCCTGAACGGAGAGCAGGCCGATACCCAGTTTGCGGGCCTCTTCCCGCACCCCCCGGTACACCGAAAGCTGGTACTCGCCGTCCAGGTTGTTAAGAAACAGGGCTATGCGCATTTACCTTTAACCCCATGCATAGGGAAATTATACTATGGTTAAACGGTTTTTGCCAAAGTATAATGAGTCCATGCCTGTGGCAAAAGTCATGATCGTAGAGGATCATCCGCTCTTTAGTAAGGGTTTAAGTTCTCTTATCACCAGCCGGGGATCTTATTCCGTGGTGGGAGAGGCAAAGGACTCCGCGGAAGCCTTCAAACTTGCCGGAGAGGAACAGCCGGATCTGGCCATTGTGGATCTCAACCTGGGAGACGAAGACGGCCTGGATCTGCTCAAGGAGCTGCACAGCCGGTTTCCGGGGATTGCGGTGCTGGTGCTTTCCATGCACGACGAACGCTACTATGCCGAGCGTGTACTCAATGCCGGCGGACGGGGCTACATCATGAAGGCCGAAGCGGGCAACAAGGTCATGGAGGCAATAGAAACGGTTCTGGGGGGAAAGATCTACCTCAGCAAGGCCGAACAGGAGCGGCTTTCCGAATACCTGGAACCCGGCCGGGGGCAGAGAGGCCCCTTTGCCTCTGTGGAAAAACTTTCCGACAGGCAGCTCCAGGTATTCAACCTCCTTGGGAAAGGGCTGGGCACGGTGGAGATTGCGGCAAAACTCAATCTGAGCGCAAAAACCATCGACACCCACAAAGAGCACATCAAGATCAAGCTCCACTGCAACACCACCCAGGAACTCAGGCAGCTTGCCATCGAATGGGTCAACCGTCCCGCGTAAAACAGTGAGGCTTTTTCAAAACTAACCGGGTTTTGCAGGAAGCTCCGGTTTCCGGGATTTACAGGATTGAAGCCTGGAAAACCGGCGGCCTCTTTCTACAGATCCAGATCCCTGGCTTCCACCTTCTTTTGCACATAGTCCGCAAAGTCCGCAATCTTCATGGGCTCAAGCTGTCTTCCGTCCCTCAGCCGGATTGAAACCGTGCCTTCGTCCATCTCCCGCTGACCTGCCACCAGCATGTAGGGAATCTTCCGGTTCTGGCAGTTACGGATCTTGGCGTTAAGCCTGTCGTTATCCAGTTCCGTGCTGACCCGCAGATCGCAGCCGCCTTCGCGGGACCTGGCCCTGAGACAGTCCGCTACTTTTTTTGCGTAATCGTTGAAGCCTTCGGCCACGGGGATAACCGCTATCTGTTCCGGGGCAATCCATACGGGGAAGGCGCCGCCGAAGTGTTCGATAAGCACCCCGAAGAAACGCTCAAGACTCCCCAGCAGAGCCCGGTGAACCATGTAGGGGCGTTTGTGCTGACCGTCCGCATCGACAAAGGTCATGTCGAAGCGTTCAGGTTCGTTGAAGTCGAACTGGATTGTAGTCATCTGCCATTCCCGGCCCAGCGCGTCCTTTATCTTGAGGTCGATCTTGGGCCCGTAGAACGCGCCGCCGCCCTCGTCAATCTCGTAGGCCAGCCCTTCGGCTTCTACCGCCTTGCGGAGACTCTCCAGAGCGGCATCCCAGCGGCTCTGCTCCCCCACCGATTCGGCGGGCTTGGTCGCAAGATAGGCCTTGATGTCCTTAAAGCCGAAAACCTTCCAAATCCACAGACTGAAGCGCAGCACTTCAAGAATTTCAGCTTCCATCTGTTCGGGGGTGCAGAAAATGTGCGCATCGTCCTGGGTAAAACCCCTCACCCGCAAAAGGCCGTGGAGAACCCCGCTCCGTTCGTAACGGTAAACCGTACCCAGTTCCGCCCAGCGCAGGGGCAGATCCCTGTAGCTTCGCTGTTTGTTCTTGTAGATCATAATATGAAAAGGACAGTTCATCGGTTTGATGATGTAATCCTGTTTGTCGATCTCCATGGGACTGTACATGTTGCCCTTGTAGAAACCCAGGTGCCCGGAAGTTTCCCAGAGCCAACTCTTGCCGATGTGGGGCGTGTAGAGAATTTCGTAGCCGTTACGGTAGTGTTCCCTGCGCCAGAAATCCTCGATGGCCACCCTCATGCGGCCGCCGTTGGGATGCCAGTAGATGAGCCCCGCCCCGGCTTCCTCGTGGATCGAGTAGAGATCCATTTCCTTACCCAGACGGCGGTGATCCCGCTTCTCAACTTCATCAAGGAAGGCAAGGTATGCCTTGAGATCCTTGGGATTCTCCCATGCCGTACCGTAAATTCGGGTAAGCATGGGCCGGTTCTCATCCCCCCGCCAGTAGGCCCCGGCAATGTTCATTAATTTGAAAGCAGCGGAGTTGATCTCCCTGGTGTTCGCCACATGGGGGCCGCGGCAGAGATCTGCCCACAGGCACGTGCCGTCCGAATCCCGGTTTTCGTACACGGTAATGGTTTCCCCCGGAGGAAGCTCGTTGATAAGTTCGGTCTTGAACTCTTCGGAAGCAAAACGCCTCAGAGCCTCCTCCCGGCTCAGTTCTACCCGCACCAGATCGAGCTTTGAATCGATGAGCCTCTTCATTTCGGCTTCAATGGCGGGGAGATCCTCATTGGCAATGGGCCTGGGGAGGAGAAAATCGTAATAAAAACCGTTTTCGATTGAAGGCCCGATGGCTACCTTTGTACCGGGGAACAGGGTAGTTACCGCCTGAGCCATGATGTGGCTCACCGAGTGGCGGATAAGGGACAGACGTTCTTCTTTTTGGCCGGCAGACATAGGGTACCTCCTGCTGCACAATTCGCACATCGCGGGGACGGATTATGAAAATAACCCGCGGTACCACCCTGCTTCACCTTTCCATGACGGAAGGCACACTCATCGCCGCTTACGGGAGCTGAAAATCCTCAAGGATTTTCTTCCGGCCCCGGATAATAAGAGAAACAGTTCCGTTCCCCGGGACAGCCGGGGAATCTCTTCCCCCTGGAGTGGTTTTCGGCAATTTCCGTTTAACTGCGCTTCCAGCCGCGGCACAGTCTCTCTTGAAACGGGGTAAAAGCCTACTCGTCTCCATTAAGCCTTTCATTCCACTATGTGCATTTTCC
>JAITES010000094.1 GCA_031281925.1 Treponema sp.
GAGCGGCAGCGGCTGGTCATTGCCCGGGCCATTTTGAAAAACGCCCCCATCATCGTGCTGGACGAGGCGACCGCTTTTGCCGACCCCGAGAACGAGCAGAAAATCCAGAAGGCCTTTGAGGAACTGATGAAAAACAAGACCGTCATCATCATCGCCCACCGGCTTTCCACAGTCCGTGGAGCGGACAAGATTGTGGTGGTGGATCAGGGCAGGATCGTAGAGGAAGGCCGGCACGATGACCTCGTAAAAGCCGGGGGCCGCTACAGCCGCATGTGGGAACAGTACACGGGAAGGCTGAACTGGACTCTTACCAATAAAACTTTCACAAGTGAAAGTGTCTTAAAGGAGAATGATAATGTTCGCAATTAAGAAAACCCTCGCCCTGTCGGAAACGGGCTGGCACGATTTTAAACGGGCCGTCTTTGCCTGTGTGCTCTCCAATCTATGCCTCTTCCTGCCCTTCATCGTTATCATCCAGACCATTGTCACCCTCCTTGACCCCCTGATGTCGGGCGGAACACTGGACACACAAAAACTGTTGCTGCTGCTGGCAGCCGGATGCGCGGCCGCGCTGCTCTATTTCTTTGTCTACCGCAACGAATACCGGAAAACCTATACCACCGCGTACAACGAGTCCGCGAAGATCCGCATTGAGGCAGCCGAACATATCCGCAAGCTGCCCTTAAGTTTTTTCAACAACAAGGATCTTTCGGAACTGACCACCAACATAATGGCCGACTGCACCAGCGTTGAGCATAGCATGAGCCATACCGTGCCGGGCCTGCTTTCGACGATCATCACCTCCGCGCTGATTACGGTGATACTCTGCTTTTACGAATGGCGTATGGCCCTTTCGCTTTTTGCGGCCCTCCCCATTGCCCTCTGCATTATTCTGCTCACCCGCACACTGCAGGCGAAATTCGGGGAACGCCATGTAATCGCCAAAATGAATGTATCCGGCCAGGTTCAGGAATACCTGGAGGGCATCAAGGTGGTTAAGTCCTTTGGGCTCTCAGGCGAAAAATCTAAAGCCCTGGAATCCGCCCTGCGGAACATGATGTGGGAGGCCATTAAATTTGAAGGCCTCGCCGGAATTTTCGTTACCCTTGCTTCCATAATTCTGCAAGCCGGCATAGGCCTGGTGATTCTTGTGGGTGTAACGCTGCTCAGCGACGGAAGCCTTGACCCCATCCGGTTTTTGATGTTCGTTATCATCTCCGCGAAAATTTATTCGCCTCTTTTGGTGTTACTTACCCTTCTGCCGGAATTTTTCTATATGTTGATTTCTACCGCCCGCCTGCAGCGGCTGCGCAAAGAAAAGTCCATGACCGGCGACGAAAACATAAGCCTTCAGAATTATGATATAGAACTGCAAAGTGTCAGCTTTGCCTACGGCGGCGAGGAAGTCATAAAGGATATTTCACTGAAAATTCCGCAAAACAGCATGACCGCATTGGTGGGGCCTTCGGGCAGCGGCAAGAGTACCCTCTCCCGGCTCATCCCCCGGTTTTGGGACGTAAAGCAGGGGAGAATCCTCATCGGCGGCAGGGACATCAGGGACATTGATCCTGAGCGGCTTTTGAGCTACATGAGTTTTGTGTTTCAGGACGTGGTACTCTTCAACGATACGGTAATGAACAATATCCGCATCGGCAAACATGACGCCACCGACGAAGAAGTGTTTGCCGCCGCGAAACTTGCCCGTTGCGACGAGTTCGCCGCGGCCCTGCCCCGGGGCTACGAAACCGTGATAGGGGAAAACGGTTCCACTCTGTCCGGCGGGGAGAGGCAGCGTGTTTCCATTGCCCGTGCCCTGCTCAAGAATGCCCCTATCGTGATCCTTGACGAAGCTACCGCCAGTCTTGATCCGGAAAACGAGGGCCTCATACAGGAAGCGATCTCGGAGCTTGTAAAAAGCCGTACCATCATCGTCATTGCCCACCACCTGCGTACCGTCATGGGCGCGGACAAGATCGCAGTGCTTGAAAACGGGCGGCTGATTGAGGAAGGGAAGGGCGATGAACTGCTGGCGGAGAAGGGGCTCTTTGCGAGACTGTACAACATACAGCAGGAAAGCCTCGGATGGACGCTGGGAAAATAAGAAGGCCGGAACTTTACGCCTGATTCGCAGGCCTAGGTTCTTCATTGTACCCCGGGGATCGGCGGCGCCTTGAATGTTTTACTTCAAATGCTTTTCCAGCCACTCAAGGGTATCCCGGTACACTTCTTCCTTATTGGCTTCGTTGAGCATCTCGTGGCGGCCGCCTTTGTAGAGTTTGAGGCTGACGTCTTTTACGCCTGCCGCCTTTACCGCCCGGTATACCTTCTCCACACCCTTGCCGTAATCGCCTACAGGATCTTCGTCCCCGGCAAAAAAATAAACCGGAAGATCTTTGGGAATTTGCAAAGGCCAGGACGGGCTGTTGATTTCTTTTAAGGCATTGAACATATCGTAATAGGCTCCGGCAGTAAACACAAAGCCGCAGGTTTCATCGTTTGCATAATCAATACAAACCTGGTCAACGGTGGAAAGCCAGGCGCAGTGGTTTACCGGGTTTTTTATCCGTTTGTTGTAGGGCCCCATCGAAAGATTGGAGATAAGATAAGCGGTAGAGCGCGGGCCCTTCAGCTTTTTCTGTATGGACGAAAGAAGGCTGGCTACACCCAGCGCGGGGTTCGGTCCCATGGTACCGCTCAGAATGCAGCCCGAAAGACCCTCTCCGTAACGGGTGATATAGGAACGGGCCAGGAAAGACCCCATGCTGTGGCCCAGCAAAAATACCGGAAGCCCCGGATAGCGGCCGCTTGCTTCATCCATAAGGGCCTTCATGTCCTTAAGAACACATTCCCAGCCGTCCTTCTCCGCGAAGAAACCTTTGAGTACCGCGTGGGATCCGTGGCCCGCATGATCCTCCGCACACACCACATAGCCCTTGCCGGCCAAAAAAGTTGCAAAGTCTTTATAACGGGATGAACGTTCCGCCATGCCGTGTGCAATCTGCAGCACCGCCTTGGGCCTGGAACCCTGCCAGAGCTGGGAGAATATTTCCCCTTCTCCGCTTGAAGCCTTGCGCATCCATGTTTTGTTTTCGATCATGTCATTTCTCCTCCGTAAATAATAAGGTTCTCCGCCGCCGGTAATTCCGCCGTGACAGGGAAGGCCGGTTTTTATCGTTGTCTTTATCGTTATCCCTTTACGCCTCCCTCGGTGAGTCCCGCCACAATATATTTCTGTCCAACGGCAAAGATCGCCATGGTGGGAATAAGGGCAACAATAATGCCCGCGCTCATCACATCCCAGCTGATTCCCGCCTTGGATATAAAGGAATTCAGGGCTACGGGAACCGTAAGTTTTATGTCGGTGGAAAGCAGCATTACTGCCAGAAAGAGTTCGTTCCAGACATTGACAAAGGCGAAGCTGAAAATTGCCACGAGACCCGGCAGGCTGACGGGAAGGATCACCCGGAAGAGGGCGCTCAGGGGATCGCAGCCGTCGATGAGGGCCGCTTCTTCAATTGACGCGGGAATATGATCAAAAAAACTTTTGGCCATTATGGCGCCGAAGGCTACGGTAGTGGCCGAGTAGATTATGGCCAATACAAGCCGGTTATTGGTAAGATGAAGTTTTGTCAGGGTGAAGAAGAGAGGCGCCATAAGGATAAAGGTAGGCACCATCTGTGTAAAATAGAGTACAAGAAGGAGGCCCTGAATCCGGCGCATCGTGCGCAGCCGGGAGAGGGCAAAGCCCGCCAACACACTCACGATAAGCCCGCCTCCCGCGGCGCAGAGGGAGATCCACAGCGAATTCAAAAAATAGGATCCAAAACGGGCAAAGCCGAAAAGTTTCCGGTAGCCTTCCAGACTTATAGAGGAGGGAATGTAACGCAGGGGAAAGGTAAAAATTTCCCGGGAAGGCTTAATCGAAGTAATAAAGATCCAGAAAAGGGGGAGGATGGCAAAGGCCAGAAACAGCGCGAGGGCAATAAAACGGAAACAGGCGGCAATGTTCCGCGTGAGCCTGCGGGATACATGTATCACAGTACCAGCTCCTTGCGGGCGACAATACGCAGATAGAAAAAGGCAAAGATAAAGAGAATCGAAATGATGATAAAGCCCACCGCCGATCCCTGGCCGTAATCATAGTTTTTGGTTATCTTGTTGATCATCTCGGTAGCGAGAATATTGGTAGCGTTGGCAGGCCCTCCTCCTGTCATGCCGTAAATTACATCGGGGAAATTCATAATCCACATCAAACGTAAAAGTATGGTAGTGGTAATGGTAGACTGAATGTAGGGAATGGTTATCCAAAAAAGCTGCCGTACTTTCCCGGCGCCGTCAATCTCCGCAGATTCGTAGAGTTCCCGCGGAACGGACTGCAGGGCAGCCAGCAGCATTATTGCAAAGAAAGGGATACCGTACCAGATATTGGCAACAATAACGGAGAATATGGCTATACCGGGATTGGAAAGAAAACCGACAGGACTTTTGAGGATACCGATTCTGATAAAAATATCATTTATCACCCCAAACTGACCATTGAAGAGCCATGCCCAGACAAGGCCGATGGCAAAACCGGAAAGAGCCCAGGTGTAGAATACAAAACCGGTAAAGACGCCCCGCCCCCTGAAAGGCTTGCGGAGAAGCAGCGCAAGGGTAAAGCCCAGGATGAACTGGCCTGCCAGAGAAACGGACACCCACACGGCAGTGTTCATCAGTATCTGGACAAATTTGATGTTGGGATTGGTAATGATGGCAGCAAAATTATCCAGCCCGTTAAAACCCCTCTGGGAGATATTGAACATGGTATAACGGGTGAATGCGGTAAACATGCCCTGTACGATGGGATAATAAATAAAGAGGAGGAGAAGCACACTCATGGGAATAAAGAGCCACAGATACGCACGAGCTGCCGAAGGCGGCGTCCCGGCTTCCTTATGCACCCGTCCTCCCGGGGAGAACCTCCGTCCGCTTTCACCTGCCTGACGGAGGGTTCCGGTTTGTTTGTTCACAGAACGTTTTACTTCCAGTAATCCGACCAGGCTTTAGCGGCCTGTTCTGCGGTAGTCTGCCCCAGAAGGGTGGACTGCATGTACTGTTCCTGGATCTGGGACCAGCCGGGGAATTTTTCCGAAGCATAGGGATACTTTACAAAGGTAAATTTTCCCGGTGTATTGAGTTCCGTCTGCCACGCCTGATATACGCCGCTTGAGAAGTAGGGATCGCTGGTGTATGAAGTAGAATGGATGGGCAGGGCGCCGTAGGCTTTACAGAAGGCGGAATTCTGCTGGTACGAAGAAAGCCAGGCGATGAATTCCCAGGAAGCTTCCTTGTTTTTTGCATAGGCAGGAATACTGTAACCGGCATAGCCGTTATCAATGCACACTGTTCCGCTCTTGCCCAGGGGCATGGGAACTACCGTGTACTGATCCCGCGTGAGATGTTCATCCAGCAGGGGAACCGTATCGGGATCCTGCACCAGAATGGGAGTAACGCCGGAAACAAAGGCATTGATCTGCTCGTTGAAACCCCAGTTTACAGAATCGGAAGGGGTCGCATTCTTGAAGAGATCCACATAGGCTTTGAGGGCCGCCAGGAATTCCGGACTGTCATAGATGCTGGAACCGTTCTTTAACTTGTAGAGGTTGGCGGGATCCACATTGCGGACATCGGAAACGATGAGAGGATCCGTGGATTTGAAGGGATTCCCCTTACCCCGCAAGGTAAAGCCGTACTGATTTGCGGAAGGATTGGTGATCTGCCTGGACAGGGCATAAAGTTCATCCAGGGTGGCCGGAGTTCTGTTGACGCCCAGCTTTGCCAGAACATCGGTTCTGAGGAAGAGGGCCTTAACCATGAACCATTGGGGGATCAGGTAGGGCTTGCCTCCCGCCTCATTGGCCGCTTCGATGGCCGCGGAGAGCAGAGTACCTTTTTCATTCCACTTGTCCAGATAGGGAGTAAGATCGGTAAGCCAGCCGTTGGTTACATAGGTACTGGCTGTGAGATCCCGGACTTCCACCACATCCAGAGGCTCTTTGGCATTGAGACTCATGGCAAGGCGATTATCCGCCTGTTCATAGGGTGGTGAAATGAGGTTGATGGTCACATTGGGGTGGCTCTTCTCATACTCGGCGATCATGCCCCTGAGTACTTCGGTTCTGCCGGGACTGGTCATGACTTCAAGGAAGTTGAGTTCGATCTTCCCCGAAGTATCCTTTTTGCCCGCGGCAAAGAGTGCGCCCGCCGCCAGACAGACGGCAAGCATGGCAATTAATAGTTTTTTCATTGTATTCCTCCATAATTGGAGATTATTCTACTTTTTTGGATTTTTGTCTACAAAAAATTTAACAGAAGACGAGTGGGGAGACAGTCCGGCAACTTAGCGGTGCGCCGATTCGGTTTCCCTGAAGTAGCGTACCGTTCCTACCCGTAGTTCATCGGTGGCCTCTTCATCACAGACAATAATCGCCCTGGGGTGCATCTGTAGACAGGAGAGAGGCCATATATGGGTGAGTCCTCCCTCTACTGCCGCTTGCAGCGCCCGCGCCTTGGCGTAACCGGAAGCCAAAACCAGCAGCTCCCGGGCGTCCATGACCGTGCCGATTCCTACCGTAAGGGCAGTAGATGGTACTTTTTCCATGTCGCCTCCGAAGAAGCGGGCATTGGCAATCCGGGTGCCGGGGGTAAGGGTTTTTATCCTTGTCCGGGAAGAAAGGGAAGATCCGGGTTCATTAAAGGCAAGGTGTCCGTCGGCGCCCATGCCGCCCAAAAAAAGATCGATGCCCCCGGCTTTGAGGATCGCATCTTCATAGGCCCTGCATTCCGCGTCAGGATCGGCGGCGATACCGTCCAGAATGTGAACATTGTTTCTGTTAATATCAATATGCTTAAAAAAATTCTCTTCCATGAAATAATGGTAACTCTGGGGATGATCGGCGGGAAGCCCGACGTACTCGTCCATATTGAAGGTAGTTACTTTCTTGAATGAAATTTTTCCTTCACGGTTGTATGCAGAAAGTTCCCGGTAAACCCCCAGGGGACTTGAACCTGTGGGCAGACCCAATACAAAAGACGGCGCCGCATTTATCCGGTTCATAATATACTGCGCTGCCCAGTGACATACAGAATCATAGTCTTTTTCAATAATCAGGCGCATGGATACTCCTTTTAAAATAAATTTTTCTTGATGATCCCTTCCACCATCACGGCAAGTACATGAAAGTTTTTGTCGAACACCGTAATATCTGCATCGCGTCCCGGAGCGATAACCCCTTTCCGGGTATAGCGCATTACCTGTGCAGGATTGAAGGCGGCGGCCTTGACCGCGTCCTCCAGGCTGAAACCGAAACTGCAGAGGTTCTTTATTCCCCGGATCATGGTGAGGCTCGACCCGGCAATAACATCATCAATCTTCCGGTGGAAAGCCCCGTCATGGAAAACCACCTCTTCGCCGTTGGCAAAAAACGGGCCTTCTTCCTGCTCTGTCGGTTTAAGACCGTCGGTTACAAGAACAATTTTGTCATTGGATTTGTCCCTCATAAGCAGTTTGAAAAGATCGGGATGGACATGAAAACCATCGGCAATAATCTCGCAGGACATTTCAGGATGGATCAGTATCGCTCCTACCGCATTGGGATTGCGGTGTTCCATCTTGCTCATGGCATTGAAGAGGTGAGTCGCATGCAGGATCCCCGCCTGTATGCCTTCTACCATGTTTTCATATTTGGCGTCCGTGTGCCCCGCCTGCAAAACGATTCCCCTCCTGATGCAGGAGAGGGCAAGTTCCCGCATGCCCTTGAGTTCGGGCGCAACGGTCATGTTGACAATGCGTCCCCGGGAGGCCTGCCAGAGTTCCTCCATAAAGGCCATGTCTACCGGGCGGATGGTTGAGGCGATCTGTACGCCCAGCCGTTCGGGAGAGAGGAAAGGCCCTTCCAGATGGAGGCCCATGATTCGGGCGCCCTCTTCCCTGCCCATGGAATCGGTAATACTTTTTACCGCATGCAGCATCTTTTCCTTTTCCATGGGATAGAGGGTTGGATTAAAAGAAGTCACCCCGTATTGCGTGAGGAGTTTTGACATCTCCAGTACCGATTCCGCGCTGCCCGAATCTTCGGTTCCAAATCCGCCGAAACCGTGGATATGAGTGTCTATGAAACCGGGACTGATAAAGGCCCCTTCCACGTCGATGATTTCAGTCCCGGCGCCGAAATGCTTCTGTTCAAAACGGCGTTCGGAAAAAACATCCGCTATCACGCCGTCTTCGATAAGAACGGCGCAGCGTTCCATGGAAGCAAAACCGGTAAGTACCGTACCGTTATGGAGACATATATTCATGGTTTGCCATCCTGATTTACAGAAACAGATTTCTGTTCAGCCTTCTTCTTCCCCGAGGCAAGACGCCAGAGTTTCCGTAAAAGGCCTATTCTTCCCAGGAGTATCCAGTAAAGGATCAACGCTATCAGCAAAACGGGAATCCCGTATATGATTACTCCCAGCACTATCACTACGATTTCGGTGATATTATCGCCGAAACTGCCAAAGAGTTCCCCAATCCGTTCGGCCAGACTGCGCCTGCCGAAAACACCGGCGTTTTCAGGCCCGGATATTTCAAGATCAATGGAGGCATAATCCACAAGATCCGCAAGAGAACGGAACTGGGTACCGGTTCTGTCAATTTCACTCTGCAGTTCCGCTATGCGCTGCTCCACGGTCATTATCTCTTCAATACTTTTAGCCTTTCCCAGATACCCCTGAAAAGTCCTGAGCAGTTCCCTCTGTGTAGTAAGCCGGCTTTCAAGATCGTAATAATGCAGCGTTACATCTTCCGTGGTTTCGGAGAGAAAGAGTATCTTTCCCAGAGTTTTGAGTTCTTCAAGCATGGCATTATAGGATCGGGCAGGAACCCTGAGGCTGTAATTCCGTCCGTTTTCATAGATGTTTGTGGAAGCAGACCAGGCATCGAACTTATCCAGGAGCCCTTCAAGCCTGGCGGCTCCCTCTTCCGGATCCTGTATGCGGAGACGGAGAGAGGCCCTGCTTACCAGTTTTCGGACAGGAGGGCCGGCCTGCGGATCCGCCGGGGCCTTACCGCTTCCTCCGTCATACACTTCCACAGAATCGGCAAAGCCGGCCTGTATCTCTTCCGCCGTAACGCTCCCCGCTGCAGCCATATCCATGGAATAGGCGGCCTGCCGCTGCATTTCCTTGCCGCTGCATCCTGAAACGATGAACACGAGACCCAAAAAAAACGGTATTGATAAAATGCATCTGCTTTTATTCATCATATATATATGATCATATATTTCAGAATCATGTTGTCAAGACTCATGGCTTTCCCTTCGGTTTTTTCCGCAGTCATATTGACTTTCACCGTAAATATAGGGATCTTATCAGTAACACTATCACAATTTTTAAGGCTAATATGACTATTCGTATGGATCAACTGATCAAAGCCCTGACAACGGCTTTGGATATTGTAGAAGGCGAACTTCTGGGAGCCAGTTCCATGCACGGCAAGCGTGTAGCGGTTCTTTCAGGAATTATGGGACTCAGACTCGGCATGTGGGATGAAGAATTGCGGGCTTTGACAACCTGCGCCCTCCTTCATGATAATGCCCTTACCGAATATATAGCCTCGGAACTGGACGGAGAGGAACACGATGCCGCAATGAAAAGCCACTGCGAGATTGGGCAGCGGAATGTAAATACCCTCAATTTTAAAACGGATTATTCGGATTTTGTATTGTATCATCATGAGCGTCCCAACGGCTCAGGTTCCTTTCAAAAAAGGGAGGGCGAATTTTCCACCGGTGCGGCGATCATCTGTATTGCCGACACGGTTGATGTAATAAATCATCTGCAGCGCGTAAAAGCGGAGAGGCTGCCCGAGATCTACCGGTACATTGAGTCGGGCACAGGAACTCTTTTTACCAGAGAAGCGGCGGAGGCCATGCTCGGTATACTGGATGAAAACCTGCTCGAAACGCTACAGGATGAAAACATCGAAGCCGCTACGCTGAAATTTATTCCGGCATGGTATGCGGAAATGGAAAACGAGGTAATCATTAACCTTGCAACATTTTTTACCCACATCATTGACTATAAATCAAAGTTTACCCGCAAACATTCAACGCAGATTGCAAACCGGGCCTGGCTCATGGCCTGCCGCTACGGCTATCCCCTGAGTACCTGCACCGAAATATATCTTGCGGCGGCCCTCCATGACCTCGGTAAACTTGCAATATCTTCTTCGATACTGGAAAAACCCGGCAAACTCGACGATGAAGAATTTAAAATCATAAAGAGCCATGTATACAAAACCTGGGAAATACTCAAGGACATTGAAGGCTTTGAAGAGATCCATCTTTGGGCTTCAAATCACCACGAAAAACTTGACGGCAGCGGTTATCCCTTCGGCAAGAAGGCCGAAGATCTGGACTTTGTATCTCGGCTTCTGGCCTGTATTGACATTTATCAGGCGGTAAGCGAAGAGCGGCCCTATCACGCAGGACGCAGCCACAGGGAAACCATCGGGATAATGCAGGATATGGCCCGCAAAGGTTTTATAGACCGGGACATTACCGAAGACCTCAACAAAATGCTGCTTGATTTTGACGGACGGGATGTGCCTCCCCCTGATCTGGAAGCCTGCCGGGAGGCAGAAAAGACGCTGGTGTAGCTTTTAGCCCTTGACCGCTCCTGCGGTAATGCCGCTTACGATCTTCTTGTTAAAGAAAATGAAGAGCACCAGGGGCGGAATGGTGATAAGCACCACGTTGGCAAAGAGGAGCTGCCAATAGGCGGCATAGCGGCCCATGAAATTGTAAAGTGTAAGCTGGGCGGTCGGGTTTCTCCCGCCGGGAAGAAAGTACAGGGGATTCACAAAGTCGTTGAATATGTTTACCGATGAAAGTACCGTTACGGTTGCCGTTACCGGTAACAGCAGCGGAAACATAATCTGCACAAAAAGCCGTACCGGATTGCAGCCGTCCACATAGGCCGCTTCTTCAATTTCTCTGGGGATGGATGCGGTATAGCCGCGGTAGAGCATAACGGTAAAGGGAATTCCCAAAGCCACTTCCACCAGGATCATCCCGAAGAGGGAACGGTAGATGCCGATAAGATCCATTACCCAGATGGTAGGCAGTATCGCCGGGGGAAGCATAAGTCCTGTCAGTATAAGAAAGTTAATCCCTGTGGTAAATTTTCCACTTACCCGCTGCAATACAAAACCGGCAAGAGAACAGACAATTACCAGTATCACAATGGAAAGAGCGGTTATCACAATACTGTTGTAGAATGCCTTGACCAGCATATAGTCCTGGGTCTGGATCACTTCAATGTAGTTTTCAAAATGAAACGATGAAGGCCAGGCAAGATTCATAAGACCCGCTTCCCGGCGATCCTTTACAGAATTCAAAAAAATAAAATAAAAGGGGACGATAAATATTATAACGCTAAAGAATACCGCAAGAATTTCGGCAATAAGATAATTTCCCTTTTTTCTGATCATGTTTTATACCTCCACTTCCCTGCTTACCAGGAAACGGTAGAGAGGAAATACAATCAGGCCGATCATGAGAAACATGACAACGTTTCCCGCGGTAGAAAGACCATAGAATCCATAGGCATACTGCTTGTAAATTATTGAGGCCAGGGTATCGGTGGCAAAGCCGGGGCCGCCCTTGGTCATGGTCCAGATAAGATCGAATGTCCTCACCCCGCCGATAAAGGCAAGAATGATAACCGTATTTATTGAAGACTGCACCAGCGGCAAAGTAATATGCCTGAAACGCTGAATACCCGAAGCGCCGTCAATGGCCGCGGCTTCGTAGTAGGTATCGGGTATGGCAAGGAGGCCGGCAATGTAGATAACAGTCGCCACCCCGACGCCTTTCCAGACATCGGTCATGATAACGGAAAGGAGGGCGAAGGAAGTGTTCCCCAGCCAGTCGGGGCCTTCAATGCCGATCTTTGCAAGCATGGTGTTGAACAGTCCCTTTGTGGGATGCATGAGGGAATTAAAGGTAAGACCCACCGCTATGGTACTGACAAGGTTTGGAAAAAAGATGATGGATCTGATGATATTCTTTGTTTTGATGGGAGAAGTCAGGAGAACCGCGGCGCCGAGACCCAGCACAGCCTTAAAGGCGCAGGTGAGGATAGAATAAACAAGAGTATTCTGAACACCGATGCGCAGGGAATACTCGGAAAAGAAGGTAACAAAATTGTAGAATCCTACAAAACGGAATTCCGTAAGAGTCCAGATGGTCAAACTGAAAAAGAAGGAGATGATCGTGGGAATGATAAAGATTATTATATAAATGATTAATAAGGGGGCAAGAAACCAGAGATTGTAAATTTTTTGCTTCATAAATACTACATACTCCGCATGAATTTTTGTTTCGTGCCCGATCCGGTTTTTATGGAGATTGGAGCCGGCCAAAACCCAGGCCTTACACTTTTTTGGCGGCCCCAATCTTCAAGATAAGCGAGCTGTTCCAAAATTCAAGTTTTTCCGGAACAGCTCTAATTTTCGCTTATGTTCTACCAGCCGGGCAGGTTAAGCTGCTTGGCCTGCTTCTGCACGTCCGCATCGTAAGCGGCGGCGGCAGCCTTTGGCTCGGTAATACCGGAACCTACTTCTACACAGATCTGTTCCAGATTCGGCCCCTTTACCGGGGATTCAAATTCCAGAGCAGGCTGGGTCTTTCCCGCGTCAAAGTACGTTTGCACTTCAAGCACCGCAGGATATGAATCGGCAGGAAGTTTGATTCCCTTAATAGAATAGGGCCCGTCAGGTTTTATCTTGGAACCATAGATGTCTACACCTTCCTGGGAAACATAGAATTCCAGAAATTTTTTGCAGATCTCGACATTGGGACTGTTCTTGTAAATATACCAGCCTCCGGATTCCCACACGGTGATTCCGTGGTTGTTTGGATCATCTCCGGGCTGACCGAACATCCCGATATCGTTGATGTATTGGGGATAGTTTGCCTGAATGTTGGAGAAGGGACTCAGCATGGGCCAGTGGACGCCGGATCCGGTGGCAATCATCTCGAGTCCCACATCATAGGTGGTCGCGAGAAAATCCCTGTTAAGATACTTCCTGGATTCCCAGAGTTTTTCAAAACTGCGCAGGGCCGCGGGAGTATTGCTGATCTTGACCTTGTTGGCGGTATAATCGGCAGGATAGTTTGGATAAGCCGCCTTCACATTGTATTCGTCCCCAAGAACGATAAGCTGGCTTGTCCAGGTATCCTTGTATGTACCGATGATGGCTACCTTTCCGGCAGCCTGAATTTTTTCACAGTTTGCCATAAGATCTTTCCAGGTTTTGGGAACCTGAAGCCCCAGTTCCCTGTATACCCTCTTGTTGTAAACCCAGGCGCCTGAAACGGTGGAGCTTACGGGAATCGCGTACACCCTCCCTTTGGAAGAGGCCGCGGTTTTGAAGGAATCCGTAATCTTGCTCATCCAGGCTTCGTCGCTGAGATCCACAATGTTCCGTTCAGGATTTATGGCCTGGAGCAGGGAACCGGTATTGTAGAGAAAGAGGTCGGACATATCCCCTGTGGCAAGCCTGGTTTTGATGATATTATCCCCTTCGGTTCCGCCGGGCCGGATCTCTATCTGGAACTCCACACCGAACTTTTCGGCTGCCGCGTCCAGAACCGCCTGGGCGCCGGTGAAGTTAGTGTCCTTGTCTATCAGTACACTGACCGCGGTTTTTTTGCCGGCCTGCGTTCCTGAACCGGATGCCTGGGATTTTCCCCCGGCAAAGCCTGATACAGCAACCGCCAGCGCCAGCAGAAGAACAAAAATGCTCTTTTTCATTATACTCCTCCTGATAATAAAGTATTGTTTATGATCCAGCCGAATTCTACTGCCGTAAATGAAATATACAACAGTATAGGCTTGAAAATCCAACACTTATTGAGGCGGAGACAATTTTTTTACAAAAAAACCAAAATGGGATTTATACTAAAAAGGTCTATGCGTTTCAGGACACGGCTTGTTTTTACCTATTCTCTTCTTGTTTCGGCCCTTATTGCCATTCTGGCCTTTGCGTTTGAGATATACAATTTGCGGCATCTGGAAACCCGATCCCTGCAGAATCTGGATATTCTCTGCAAAAACATGTCCCACCAACTGGACGAGATTGTACGGCCCATGGTTTTCATAACCGAATTTCTGCTTTCCGACAGTAATACCCTTTCGGCAATTACGACTCTGGCAAGGGTAGAGCGGAATGCGGCAAACTCTTCCTACATCAGGCAGGCGAAACAGAATCTCCGTGTCTCCCTGACTACCTATTGTAATGGTTCAAATTTCTACCGGGTTTCTTTTTTCAGCGAGCAGGGGGATATACTTTCCAATAACCTGCAGGTTCCTACAACAGCCGATGGGGAAGGGGATCCCGGTATAGTACCCCTGATCCCGGATGCCGGCGAATACATGGGGAAGCCCGTCCTTGTCCCTCCATACATCGATCCGTGGAATACACGCTACCCCGTGCAGGTTTTCGGTATTCTCCGTCTTATCATGGGGAACAATACGGCAAGCTATATAGAAGTACAAAAGACGGTAGGATCCCTGGAAGGAATCTATAATCTCAACAATACCGGTTCTTTTCTTTTGGCAGTAATAAAGGGAAACGGAGATATTTTTTATTCACAGTTTGATGAAAAAGACAATGCGGCCCTGGCTGAACTGCGGGGAAGCCTTACACACAACGGAAGCATAAGCCGTTTCGGCGGCCGCCTGGCCGCGTCATGGTATTCACCCTATACCGATACCCATACGGTGGTGATCCAGAGCAGAACCGGTATGAGGGAAGCCGTTGGGGATACGACCAGGATGACCATTATCATGGCCCTCTGTATCTGCATGGTATCGGTGGCGGTAATCACCCTGCTTTCCCGGCGGATAACGGTTCCCATCGGACAGCTCATTCAGCGTATCGAAAATACAAATCTTGACAATATCGAACATGATGTACTGATGGATTTTCGGGATGATGAATTTGCCAGGCTCTGCCAGAGTTACAATGCCCTTCTCAAGAGACTTAACACCGCCCGCCTCAAGGAAGAACAGCTCGGTCTTCTCCATTTGCAGGCCGAATTTGACGCGCTGCAGGCCCAGGTCAATCCCCATTTTCTCTATAATGTGTTGAATGTTATCTCTCACCGGGGAGTACAGAACGGGGACGAAGTCATCTGCGAAATCTGTGAAAAACTTGCCTCCATGCTGCGCTATTCCGCCGGAGTATCCAAACGGCTGGTGCCTGTTTCCGAAGATGTGGAATACTTGAAGAATTATCTCTATCTTCTAAAAACCAGATACCGGAACAAGCTGATATACAGCCTGGAAATTGAAGATGAAGTCCTCCGCCAGATGATTCCCAAAATTGTTTTGCAGCAAGTGGTAGAAAATTCCATAAGCCACGGCTTTGCCGGAAATTCCGGTATAATGCGTATTGATGTCAAAGGTTATACGGAGGGCCGGTATTGGTATGTGGAGATAATCGATAATGGCTGCGGTTTCAGGGAAGAAGAAAAGGCCAAACTGGAAAGCGGAATGGAAAAAATGGCCGGAGCGCTTAACGAAGGCAAACTCAATCTGGATATAGGAGGCATGGGCTTTCTCAATATCTATGCCCGCTTTCTTATTCTTTTTGGAAATGATGTAATCTTTCGCATTTCAGATACCGCTGACGGCGCAAAGGTTACCATTGGTTCGCTCATGCGGAAGGAAGAATAAATGTACCGGGTGATCCTTGTTGAAGATGAACCGGCTGCAGCGGAGAATGTATATGATATTATCCGGATCTATTGCCCCCAATTTGAATTGGTTGCAAGCGGCGAAAACGGCGAAGAAGGTTTGAACCTGGCGCGGATGCATCACCCGGATCTGCTGCTTACCGATATCAGAATGCCCGGCATGAATGGCCTTGAACTCATAATCCGCCTGCATGAGGAACTGCCCGATATTAAAACGATGATCCTTTCCGGCTATCAGGATTTTGAATACGCCAGAACAGCCCTGCAGCACGGCGCCATAGATTATCTGTCAAAACCCATAAGCCCCGCCACTCTGCAGGATACATTGAACCGGGCCATACCGGTACTTGAAAGCAGCCGGGAAAACAAAGTCATAAACCTGATCCGGGAACTCCTTAACAAGGAAACGCATGATCCTTCGGAGTACAAAAAGTATTTTCCGTCTCCTCTCTATACGGCAGGGATCTGCAGGAAGAACGGCTTACCAAAAAGATTCAGCGATTTCAGGCCTCCTGTTCCGCCGGCATTCAGGATTTTGGGCGATACGGTGGACATGTACGGCCGGGATGAGATGGAATGTCTCCACATTGAAGCAGCCGGCCTTCCGCCTTCAAAAGAATTAATACAGAAAATTTCCTGGCTGAACCGGGACAGCCCCGGATACAGTACCATTGTTTTTTATGAAAAGACTTTTTCCCTGCAGGAACTTCCGGTAATCGCCGGCCTCCTCTACGATACACTGAACCGGGAACTCTGCATCGGCAAGTCAAAGATAATCTTTGCTTCCGCGGCAGAGCCTTGCAAGAGATCTGAGTTCTTTTCTTTTAACAGAGACAACAGCCTCATGTATTATCTTAAAGAAAGACGTTTTGACAAGGTACGGGCAATTCTTCTGGAAACGATATACGCCTGCGAAAAGGCAGAACTGCCGCAGTTTCTTGCGGAAGAGGAACTCCGCTTCATTCTGGAAGAGATCCGCGTATCCCGGGACGGCGAAAAACAAAACCCGCCGGCGCAGAAAGAACCAATAGAATTTTTACTGGACGATGCCTTCTGTTATGCCACGAATTATGAGGATCTTAAAGAGAGCCTTCTCTACATTCTGGACAAACTCCTTCCCGAAGCAGAACAGCCCATTAACAAGGTAGACACTCCCGAATTCTTTTCCCTTATTGAGGGATATATGAAAAGCCATCTGGCGGAAACCATTTCCCTGCAGCAGTTATGTATCCACTTTGGCATTTCCCAAACTTATATGTCCCGGCTTTTCCGGAAGTATAAAAGTCAATCCTTTATCGACTATCTTACCTACATCCGCATTGAAAAGGCAAAAGAGATCCTCTCTGACGGCACAACCCTGATAAAAGATACGGCCGCCATGACAGGATTTACCGACCAGTTCTACTTTTCCAGGGTTTTCAAGTCCCTTACCGGACAGTCGCCTTCAGACTTCATCTCCGGTGCAGGAGGATTACACCGGCGGCCGGTATAATCCTTATCTCTCCTGCATGGTCTAAAGAACATACGAAAACGAGTAGGCCCCCGAGCCAAGTTCCGCCTGCGCCCCGCCTTCGACAGGACTGAATTCAATCCCGCCTATGGTTCCCGCTTTTGCCTCAGGCAGTATCAGGAGCGCAGTAGTATTGTGGGGTACCTTTACATCCACCTTCAACCCCTTGTCCGATTTTTCCCAGCGTACCGAAAAGAGACCGTAAACGGATTCATAGTTTGTTTCCGCCCAGGCGAGGGGGCCGCCGGGCAGGGGTTTTATGAGGGCCTTCCTGAAGCCGACAGCATCACTGTCGGTGTCGAGGCCGCCCACGGAACTGAAGATCCAGTCGCAGACAGCGCCGTATGCGTAATGGTTGAAGGAATTCATATCAGCGCTCCACATGGTTCCGTCGGGCTTGAGTCCGTCCCAGTGTTCCCAGATGGTTGTAGCCCCTTTGGTTACCTGGTAGAGCCAGCTGGGGAAGTCTTCCTTGAACAGAAGTTCATAGGCCAGATCCGCTCTCCCGTTATCCGCCAGTACCCGGCAGGCAAAGGGGGTTCCCAGAAAACCTGTGGTCAGGTGATTGGTGTTTTCCTTGAGGAGTTCCACCAGGGTATCCAGCGTCCTCTTGCGGGCATGGGGGGGACAGAGATCAAAGTAAAGTGAGAGTATGCAGGCGGTCTGAGTCCGGGCGGCGATGCGGCCCCTGGGGCTAAAGAATTCCTCCCCGAACGAGTCAACAATCTTCCGGTGAAGTTTTTTATATGTTTCGGCATCTTCCTTTTTGCCCAGAAGCGCGGCGCTCTTTGACAGTAATTCTGTCGAATAGGCATAGAAGACGGTGGCGGAAAGATCGTTGGGGGTGGCGCCCAGATAGCTTCCCTCTTTGGCATCCAGCGCAACCCAGTCGCCGAAATGGAAACCCGTATTGAAGAGCGTTCCGCCTTCGGCAACTTTCCGGATATAGTCTACCCACTTCTTCATGTTTGGGTACTGCTCTTCCAGGATGGCCCTGTCTCCAAAGTACCTGTACATAGTCCAGGGAATGATCACCTCCGCATCCGCCCATGCGGTTGCTCCGGCAGGTTCATCCTGTTTCGAATCCCCGTGCTGAAAGCCCTTGAGCACGTTGGGTACCACATGGGGCACCCTGCCGTCGGGAAGCTGGGAAACCGCCACATCCCGGAGCCACTTTCTGAAGAAGGGAGCCGCTTCCATAAGAAAGCTTGCCGAACGGCAGAATATCTGCGCATCCCCCGTCCAGCCCAGCCGTTCATCCCTCTGGGGACAATCGGTGGGAATATCCACAAAATTATCCTTCATGCTCCATTCGGTATTGAGCACAAACCGGTTCAAAAGTTCGCTGGAAGATGTAAAACTTCCCGTGGGCCTCATGTCCGAATAGACCGCAATTGCTTCAAAACTGTTCATGTCGAGGTTTCCGGGCCACTGGTCAACTGCAATGTAACGGAAACCCTGAAAGGTAAAATGCGGACTGTAGCTCTCCTCTCCTCCGCCCCGGAGGCTATACTCAATGGTCTGCCGGGCCTTCCTCAGGTTTTCCGTATAAAAGTTGCCTTTTGAATCAAGAATCTCCGCATGGCGGATCTTTACCCTGTCGCCGGTCTTGCCGCTCACGGTAAAGCGTACATAGCCTGAAATATTCTGCCCAAAGTCGATAACCCGGTCTCCGCCGGGAGTAGTAAAGAGAGAGAGTGCCCTGAAATGTTCCCGTTCCTTAACGGGAAGCCCGTCTGCCGCCCTTAGCATGGAAACGTCATTACTCTCTATATATGCCGGTTTCCAGCCCTGCCCCGTAAAACCGGCTTCACTCCATCCCCGCTCTTCCTTCCGCGCGTCATAGATTTCGCCGTGATAGATCTCCGAGTAAAGCACCGGGGCCTTATTATATTTCCAGCTGCCATCACTGCAGACAAGTTCCACCGTATCATCTTCATAAACTACCCGGAGCTGGGCGATAATGGCGGTACGTGTGCCGAAACAGTTCCGGTTACCTATCCAGCCGGCCATGTCTCCCTTGTACCATCCGGGGCCAACCATGAAACCCAGCGCATTGGGCCCCTGCTTAAGCGCGGCAGTTACATCAAAAGCCTGGAAGAGAAGGCGGCTTCCATATTCGGTAAAGCCCGGCGTAAGCCTTTCATCCCCCACCCTTGTCCCGTTGCACCAGGCTTCGTAGATCCCCTTGGCGGATGCATATAAACGGGCAGATTTTATCTTTTTGGAGAGATTGAATTCCGTACGCAGCGCCGTCCCCTCGGAGGCGGCCCCGGCATTTTCATCCTCCGCACTGATAAACACCGCCTTCCATTCATCCTGTTTCAGCATGGAAACTTCAAACCAGGCGCTTTCACTCCAGGGACTCTCTTCGCCCAGATTGTCCCAAATCTTTACCCTCCAGAATTTCTTCTCAAAGGACGCAAAACTCAAACCCCTGCAGGAAACAAACTGCGATTCCCCCGAATCAATTTTCCCGGACTCCCAAAGTCCGGCATGAAAGTCTCCAAAGGAAGAGATCTGCAGACTATAGGCGCCCTGCAGAACATTCTGTTTATCCGACTCAATTTTCCAGCCGAAACGGGGCGTCCCGGTATGAAGCCCCAGCGGATTTTCGCGGTACTCGGTACGAAGCTGAACTGCCTTTATCATATATGCCTCCAATGTTCCATTGAAAATCAATTTTTCACTATTGTAAATGGATAAAACAAAACCGGACAATGGAGTATGGAATAGAAGCCTCCCTTCACGAGCCTGGCGCCGCAAACCGGCACCCCTGCGCTCCCCTTGAGGGTTAAGAGAGTTTTTTTAGTATCGCTTTTGCGGTATATTCGTTGATTTCATCGTGGCGGGGGACGGCCGCTTCCTTGTTGGTACGCGGCTGCATGTATACGTCGTGTTTTGCCCCATGACGGGCAAAAATCGCCCCTTGCTGGTTCAGCTTCTGAAGTAACTCGACTTTCTTCATGTCAAGATCAGTTTTCTTTTGCGGTATTTCGCAAGGTTCAGACATTCGTACATATCCGCAAGCATTTCTTCCAATTCCTCAAGAGTCTTACCTTGGGTTACATCTTCCGGAAAGCTATCAAACCAACCCACAAAAAAACCGTCTTCCGCCTCAAAATAGGTATACTCCAATTCCATATCTAGATAATAGCCTTATGTGGAAGAGTCTGCAAGGGGCTGGATTTTTCGCCCGGCATAAAGCATCCCGCATGGTCGCACTGGATGATCTTTCCACAAAATACTTAACCACAAAAGCGATAGCTGCACATAAAACTCCCGCGGAGCTTATAAGCGAACTGGTTCGAAAGGAAATTGTATCCTCTTTAAATGAAGGATCCATGGCGCAAACACAGGGGTAACAGCCGCCTTTGCGCCCACCACACCCGGGCTGGGTTTACTCCATGCGTTATCCGGTGGCCGCCATCCCGGCTAGTATCTTGACATCTTTCAAACTGTGGGTAGTGGACCCAAGACCGGAAGAAGAATATTTTACCGGTCGAAAAAGGAAAGAGAAAGAGGGGGTCTCTTAAAAAACTTATTCGACTTCTTTGACTCCTTCACGGGCGAAAAATAGGTTTAGGAAACGCAGGCTCCTTGTTACGGTGATTCCCCTTATTGGCTGGAGTTCTGTCGCAATTGCCGGGATTAGCCACAATGCGGCGTTTAGCCAATAAACACGGGCTTTAACTCAATGCTGCAACCGGGCAGTACCGAAACCGGCGCGGTTTGGGTTTCGTCGTATACAGAGACCCGGTATTGGTTATTGTCAAGAATACAGACGTGAACGGTCTTTTCTTCCGTATCAACAATCCAGTATTCCCGTACACCGGCCTGTAAATATTTACGGAACTTGACCAGCATATCATTCTGGCGGTTTGAAGGGGACATAATCTCGATAATCATATCCGGCGCGCCGTTGCAGCCCCGGTCATCAAGTTTGGAGGGATTGCAAACCACGGTAATATCCGGCTCAAAATACGTGTCGTCACTCAAATCGCTTTTGGGAAACAGCCGGACCCCAAAGGGAGCCGCATAGACTCTACACGGTTTTCCTTCCAAAAAATTGGCGATTTTTATCATCAAATTCCGGCTAATATCCTGATGGTATCTTGAAGGCGGGCTCATGGCATACACAACTCCGTCAATAATCTCGGCCCGGTAATCTTCGTCTGTTTCAAGGTAATCCCGGTAGGTATAATACTTTTCATCATACTCTTTTTCGGCAAGGGACATGGCACGGCCTCCGCTTTTAGGTATACTCCGGGAAGCGGAGGATTTGCAAGGGACTTCTTTTTGAAAGGGGCTCATACAACAGACCGTTTTCTTGACAACTATAACAACAATAAAGTAAATTTTCCTTATGTTTGAGGTTTTATGAATATTTGGCAGGAAAACGCGGAACTGCGTTTTGGGGTTATCGACCGTTCCGACAGGCTTACACTTTCCTCCGCGTTCGACTTTTTCCAGGAACTTGCCATTAGCCATGCCGAAGCCCTGGGTGTAGGCCGGGATTCCATGGAGAAAACGGGGCAGGTCTGGATTCTCTCCCGCATCTCCGTGCAGTTTGACAGGCGGCCCCGCTACGGTGAAAAGGTTGTTCTGCGAACCTGGCCCCGGGGAAGTGAGAAGCTTTTTGCGCTCCGGGATTACGATATCCGGGACGAAAAGGACATTCCTATTGTCCGGGGACGGAGCGGCTGGCTCATCGTGGACATTGAAAAACGGCGGCCCCTGCGGCCCCAGGCGATCATGGCAGCCATGCCTCTCAACGAGGGGCTCGATGCTCTCATTGACGGCGGCGCCGGTCTCCCCGTCAGGGCGGGTCTCTCCAAAGCCGCCGAACGGACGGCCCGTTATTCGGACATAGATTACAACGGCCACGTAAACAATACCCGTTATATCCAGTGGATTCAGGATCTCATGGAATGTGAAACCCTGGAGAGGGCTTCCCGGATGCGGCTGGACATCAACTTTGTAAACGAAATAAGGCCGGGCGAAGTTACCGGTCTCTTTACCGGCCCCATTGAAGACAGCCTAGAGGCTCCAGCCCCCGGAGAGTGGCTTAAGGCCCTGCGGCAGGCCGAAGACAAGGCGGAAAACCCTGTGGAACAAGCCCTGGCTATCGAAGGCCGCAAGACCGGAACATCTTCCGAAGCCGCTCAGGTGAATTTCCGGGCGGAACTGCGGCTTTTTGTATGAAAAGCCGCGGGGATTCTTTCTCCTGCCTTGATTCGTAGAGTACTAATTACCTGGGGCCGTTCCAAAACCATTGAGGTTTTGGAACAAGCTCACCTCAGTTCAGCTTCTCCAACGGCTCCGTGTCGTTGGGGCAGTCGGTGTTTGGCAGGCGGACAGCGGGAACGGCCCATTTAACGGCATTGATGATCACCCTCTGAATATT
>JAITES010000161.1 GCA_031281925.1 Treponema sp.
AGGAACGGAGAAAGCCCCCGGTATAGCCGGAGCTTACCCCCCGGTTTATTGCATCGTTTATGTCGCCTGCAATATGGACTTCCGTACCGGTTTCCAGAAACACACAGGCCATTCCCGTATCCTGACAGATGGGAAGAGCCTCCCTTTCGGCAAGTTCGTAGTTTTCAATGATACTGTCAAGAACTTCCCGGGCCAGGGGATTGTCCTCCTTTTCGCGGGCAGCTTTGATAGCTTTACGCAGACCGGGAGGCAGTATCCTGTTGGCTTCGATACAAAGCCGCCTTACCGTTTCGCCGACAAGGGCGGCTTCAACAATCCGCATGGATTCTTATTTGGGCAGGGCAAGAATACCGGCCAGTTCCGGCAGTTTTTCAAGGTCGCCCTTGAGACCCGCGGCCCGGCCCTTGTTTACATAATCCCTGCTCTGGAAACTGTAGGTAAAATTTGTATGCACATCGTAGCTGCCCTTCATCAGCGCAAACGCGTCTTCCGTCATTACAAGCTCTTCGTCGGTAGGAATAATGTAGATGGGTATCTTTGATTCAGCCTTGCTGATACAGGTTTCCGCGTTCCGTGTGTGGGAAAGTTCATTCTTTGCAGGATCATATACGATGCCGATGCCTTCAAGACCGTCGAGAATCTTCTTCCGCATGAAGAAGGCAAATTCGCCCACACCCGCGGTAAAGACCAGCGCGTCAACCCTGCCGAGTACGGCATTATAGGCGCCGATATACTTCTTTACCCGGTGGGCTTCCATGTCCTGGGCCAGTTCGGCACGTTTGTCCCCTTTAAGGACAGCCGCCTGAATATCCCGCCTGTCATTGTACTGCCCGGTAATCCCCAGAAGGCCCGACTTTTTGTTCAGGGCGTTTTCCATCTCTTCAGGACTCATGCCTGTTTTCCGCATAACATAGAAGGGCATGGCCATGTCGGCGTCCCCCGAGCGGGTACCCATGACAAGCCCCTCCAGCGGGGTGATGCCCATGGAGGTGTCGAAGGAGCAGCCGTCCTTCACCGCATCAACCGAAGAACCGTTACCCAGGTGGCAGATGATCAGGTTTGTCTTGAAGGGATCCTTACCCAGAAGCACCGCGGCCCGTTTTGCGGTATAGAGGAAGGAAGTTCCGTGGAAACCGTAACGGCGGACAGAATAGTTTTCATACCAGTCATAGGGAACCGCGTATAAAAAAGCCTTGGGAGGCATGGTCTGATGCCAGGCCGTATCCATCACCGCGCAGTGCGGAACTCCGGGAAGCACCTTCTTTGCCGCCTCAATACCCATGATGTTCGCCGGATTGTGCAGGGGCCCCAGATCCTTCACCTCGTTGAAAACCGCCATCGCCGCATCATCCACGATGACACTCTTGATAAACTTGTCCCCGCCGTGGAGAACCCGGTGCCCGACAGCCTTGATCACACTCATGTCGGAGATAACCCCGTATTCTTTGTCTGTAAGAATTTTGATGATAAGATCCACCGCGTCGGTATGGGTTGGGCAGTCCTTTTCTACGGTATATTTCGCCTTGCCCTTGGCTTCGTGGTTGATAAAAGAACCGGGAAAGGTAACCTTTTCCACCACTCCGGCCGCCAATACATCCTTATTGTCCCAGTCATAGACCTGATACTTTGCCGAAGATGACCCGCAATTCAGCGTTAAAATAACCATGTTTTCCTCACTCAATATGTTGTTTTTTATAAGTATAACACAATTCCGCCTTTCCGAAAGGCCCTACAAAATATCCGTTCTCCCCGCCTTTTTAATCTCCTCCACAACATCCTTCACATACTGGGTTTTGCCTTTCCTGACTATCAGCAGCGCCCCGTTGCGGACTACCACGATGAGATCCTCCACACCCGCCAGCGCGACAGGAATTTCGCTGTCCACAAAACAATTTTTTGAATATACGGAGAAAACTTCATTTCCCGCAGCTTTCTGCGCTTCCTGCAGAGATGCGTACTCGTCCCAGTTACCCACATCCTTCCAGTCAAAACGGGCACGGATCATCACCGTGTTTTGGGCCTTTTCGGCAATGGCATAGTCAAAGGATATGCCCTGAGCCCTGCGGTAGGCTTCCGCAAGACCCTGCCATTGGGAGAGAAGCCTCAAGCCCCTGTAGTTTTCGTAGTCGCCTTCACCGGGAGCCTTAAGATCTTTGAAGGCCTCGTAGAGAAGGGGGGCATTGAGACGGTACTCTTCCAGCATGCCTTCCGCGGAAAAGCCGAACATGCCCGAGTTCCAGTAGAAGTTTCCCGCCGCGCAGAAATCTTCCGCCTCCGCGCTGCCGGGCTTCTCCCGGAAGGAGGCAACATTAAAGACCTCAGCCTCCGGAGACGCAAGCATCCCTGCGGTTTCTATGTAGCCGTAACCGGTTTCGGGCCGGGAAGGGGAGATGCCGAAAACAACGAGTTTCCCCTCCGCGGCAAAGACCGAAGCCGCCGCGGCATCTTCCGCAAAAACCGGCAGAGGGCCGATGATGTGGTCGCTTGTGAGTACCAGTATGCTTCGTTCAGGATGCGTCCCGCCCGTACTCAAAGCGGAATAGAGGACGCCGGCAAGAATCGCCGGGGCCGTATTTTTTGCCTCGCTTTCACGGATAAGGATCATCCGCCGCCGCTCCGTATCATCAAAGCCATGAGCAACTTCAATCACCGATTCAATGTGGCGCCCCCCGGCGATGATGATCACCCTTCCGTCTCTGCCGGTAGAGGCAAAGGCCCTTTCCAGAGCGGCGCCGAAGAAACTGCCTTTCCCGCCGGGGGAAGATGCCGCGCAAACGGAACTCCCCGCGCTTAAAAACTGTTTCTGTTTTTTTGAGTTGGAAGCCGGCCAGAGCCTGGTACCCGAACCGCCGGCCATGATGATGCAGTCGTCAAACATTGTTACAGTATACGCACCTTTGGAGAGAAACGGCAAGCTTCATAATTTGATCCATGTTCAAGCGAGCTTGTTTCAAAACCCAGACTGTATTAATATGACACACTTTCAAGAGAGACTTGAAATGCCCTTTCCAAAGCTCCTATACTGGTCTTAGAGGTTAATTATGCCCCTGGTCAAAGAAGAAATACCTTATTATACCTATGCCGATTATCTTGAATGGGATGAAAACGAGCGTTATGAGATCATAGACGGCGAAGCCTATATGCCGGCGACTCCTTCCAGGATTCATCAGGAGACCAGCGGGAATTTTTATTACGCCTTGCGATCTTTTCTGGAAGGCAAATCCTGCAAGGTCTACGCCGCCCCTTTTTCCGTCCGGCTTTTTCCCGAGGAAGACGGGAGTGATGATACGGTGGTGGAACCGGACATCACGGTGGTCTGCGACCTTTCCAAATTGGATAACCGGGGCTGTAACGGTGCGCCGGACTTTATCATCGAAATTATATCCCTCACTACCGCCCGGTATGACCGGATCGTCAAATTCAACAAATACCGGGAAGCAGGGGTCCGGGAATACTGTATCGTTGATCCGGAAGAAAAGATCGTTTTGTCATACCTGTTGCAAGACGTCCAATACATGGCGGTAAATTATGATGATACCGCCGCCGCCCCGGTAAGGGTTTTGCCGGGCTGCGAGATTGACCTGAAAGC
>JAITES010000247.1 GCA_031281925.1 Treponema sp.
GGATTTAGTTGCTGCACGGGCAGGGTACGATGAAGACACCGGTCGTAAGGGAGACACCATCGGTTTCCGCATTATACGCAATCAGGGGAGTTTTTAGTCCCTTAAGGGCGTCGGGCGTCCTGTCAGACTGCCGCTTAAATCTTCCCGTCCCGCTTCCCGCAGGGCCTCAATGACGAGCCTGCGTTTGTCCGGATGATTAAACTGAAGCAGGGCCCGCTGGAGTTTCCGTTCCCGTTCCCCCTTCGCTACATAGATTTGTTCCATATTCCGGGGATCGAGGCCTGTATGGTACATAACCGTGGAGAGGGTACCCGGTGTGGGGTAGAAATCCTGCACCTGATCGGGGATAAAGCGGCTCTTTTTCAGGAAAAGGGCCAATTCGACGGCATCCTGAAGGGTAGAGCCGGGATGAGCGGCAATAAAGTAGGGAATAAGGTACTGTTTGAGGGCCAGTTTCCGGTTCATTTCCGTAAAATCCCTGCTGAAACGTTCCCAGGTCTTGCTTCCCGTCTTTCCCATGGCGGCCAGTACCGTATCGGAAACATGTTCCGGGGCGGCCTTGAGTTGGCCGCTCAGATGGCTGCGGCAGATTGTCTCCAGAAAACGGCTCCCCAGCTTCCTGTCCAGGCCGATATAGTCGAAACGGATTCCCGAACGGATAAAGGCCTTTTTTACTCCCGGTACCGAACGAACCGCGGCGAGTAGTTCCAGATAGGGGCCGTGATCCGCCCTCAGGCCGGCACAGGGTTCAGGATACAGACATTCCCGGTGAGCGCAGAAACCACCCTTTTCCTGCCGTGCACAGGCCGGCCGGCAGAAGTTGGCTGTCGGGCCTCCCACATCATGGATATAGCCTTTGAAACCCGGCCGGGCCGCAAGCCGGGCCGCCTCCCGCGCAAGGCTCTTCCCGCTCCTTCCGGTAACCGCCCTGCCCTGGTGAAAACCGATGGCACAGAAGGAACAGCCTCCGAAACAGCCCCTGCTTGAAACAAGGGAAAATTCAACTTCCTTCAAAGCCGGCACTCCTCCCGTGCTTTCATAACGGGGATGGGCCTTCCTCATAAAGGGAAGTTCGTAGATGTGATCCAGCTCCGCGGATGACAGGGGGAAGGCAGGAGGATTCTGAATGACCCAGCGTCCGCCGTCATTTTCTTCGGCAAGTATTTTCCCTGTTTCAGGGTCGGCATTTTGTTTTTGCAGCATAAAATGTTCCGCATAGCGGCGCAGGGAAGCAGGATCCCTGCCCCTGATTTCATCCCGGGAAGGCAGAAAAACCGGACTTATCCCCAGTTCCTCAAGTTTCTTCCACGTTGAAAGGACAATACAGGTACCCCGTACAGTCGTTATACGATCCGGAGGCTCATGGGCGGCAAGACGCCCCGCAATTTCCAGAAGCGGTTTCTCTCCCATGCCGTATACAAGAATATCCGCCTTGGAATCAAGAAGAATCGAACGGCGTACCGTATCCGACCAGTAGTCGTAATGGGTAAAACGACGGAGGCTGGCTTCAATGCCTCCGATGATGACCGGTACTTCCTTGTATGCCCGGCGTATGCCTTCAACATATTTGAGAACCGCCCTGTCCGGACGGAGACCCGGCTTGCCGCCGGGAGAGAAGGCGTCTTCGCTGCGTTTCCGCCTGGCAGCCGTATAGTGGGCGACCATGGAATCCATGTTCCCCGAGCTTACCAGAAAAGCCAGACGGGGGCGGCCAAAAATTGTATAGGATGAGGGATTCTGCCAGTCGGGCTGGGGAATGAGTCCTACACTGAAACCTGAGTCTTCAAGGACACGGCAAAGAAGGGCCGCGGCAAAGGAAGGATGATCGATATACGCGTCGCCTGAAACAAAGACAAAATCGACAATAGAACTCCGGCCCCCTTGTTCAAGATCGGCAGGACTTAGAGGAATGAAACGGTTTTCCCGCCGCGGGGCGGTAGTATTTGAATGTCTTTGCGAATTAGACACCTACGACAGAAGTAACCTGGGGAATTTCCTTTTTGAGGTAGTTTTCAATACCCATCTTGAGGGTCATCTGCGCCATGGGGCAGCCGCCGCAGGCGCCGGTGAGCTTAACTGAAACCGTTCCATCATCAGTTACAGATACAAATTCCACATCCCCGCCATCCGCCTGGAGGGAAGGCCGTACATTATCCAAAGCGCTTTTAACTTTTTCTTCCAACATTACGCTCTCCTTTTTATTAATATAACAAAAAAGGTGAAGATTATCAATATATCCGAAGTCGTAGAATGGCAGGCATATTGAGCTTGTTCCAAAAACTGAATTCTTGGGATAGCTGCTATTGATACTTGGGGCCGGAAGCTGTATGGTGATCTCAAGGTATAGTATGAAAAAGTACTTTTTGCCGTTGCGTCTTTTGCCGCTTATACTGCTTATGGCCGCCCTGATCATTACAGGATGTCCTGCAGAACCGGAGGAGAGCGAAGTTATTGAAGTAAATTTCTACAGTCTGACTCAAAACGGCTGGGAACAGAATACCACAAGTGTGCTGATCCTGGCTTTCGATAAGGATATTGAGGGCTTAACGCTGGAAGATATAACGATTAATGCCGGAACTACCGGGGTAATCGGGGAGACGCTGAGCCGCAGGAGTTTGGGAGTGTATGAACTGGCAGTAAGCGGGATTACCGAAAGCGGGACTATCACCGTTACGGTATCCAGGGCGGAGTATGTTATAAGCCCGGCTTCAAGAAGCACGGAAATATATTGTTATACAGGCTTCGCCTGGACGCCTTAAGCCCAATATAAGCTTTATCGGCAGAGCCGGTTAAACGGGGTGGTTTTCACCGGCTCTTGCGGACAGCCATAAGATTCATTTAGCCTTCAGAAATAAACTTTAAGGTCAAGAAAAGCGGCAAATGATCACTTAAGCCCGCGCCGTTTCTGGGGTTATAGGCATTGGGGTAGCCCCGTGAATTGGCAAAAGGTTCGATGTTTAAGACCCTGCAGGAAGAAAAATCCCAGCCTGAATCGTCAAAGAACCCCGCGGAAAGCAGGAAATGGTCGATAGTCTCCCAGTTGTTTTTATAGTAGTAGGAGCCATTCTGAAGTTCAGTTCCCCATGGGGAATAGAGACAGATCGCCTCGGGAGGGAAGTATTCCGGGAGAGGGGGCTTGGTTTTACAGAGAACAAGATAATCGGCCTGAATTTTTTCAGGCGGCAGGGCCACCGCGTCGGAATTTTCACTGTCCCCGAAGCCTTCGAAACCGCTTATATATGCCGCCCGGGGATCATCCGGCAGGAGGGCGCTGATCGCCTCGCCGTAACGGCGGTAGAATTCATCGTGATTTTCGTTGAGATCCCCCATAATAAGTACAGGCATCGACGGATCGACAGACCATATTTCACGCATCCTCCTCAGAAGGATTCTGGCAGAGGAACGGCGCAGGGATTCGGTAGCATCATCGCCCCCCAGTTTCGATTTCCAGTGGCAGATAAAGAGAACCAGAGGCTTGCCTTCAGGGGCAATCTCAACTTCCGCCACGGGCCGGGGAGTAAATTCCCCTGAATCATAAACCGCATGAGAGCGGGCCTTGAGAATTTCAAAACGACTCAAAACACCCAGCCCCAGCGATGAATCCGGAATTGAGGCAAAGAAAGACCATTTGAAATCCTGGTCTTTCAGAGGGCCTTCGGCTATATCCGTGAGAATCCCGGCATTTTCTACCTCTTCAAGCGCAATAATATCCGGAAGACCCGTTTCGATTTTTTCAAAAGCCTGGGCTATGGCGTTTATTCGCCCCAGATACTTCTCTTCGACCCAGCCTGAAGAAGACAGATATTCCTCATACTCATTCCCTGCCTCTTCCCCATCAAAGAGGGCCTGGATATTCCAGGTAAGAACCGAGAGTGTTTTTTGATGAGTCTCATACAACTCATCATCAGGTTCAGTGGCCACCTCACATCCTGAAACAAGGATCGAAAAGCCGGTTACAGGAAGCAAAACTGCGAACCATATACGCATTGCAAGAACCGGGGATTTTTTCATACATACCTCCGTAAGATCATCTGTACTTTATAGAGGGTATTCAGATGTGAGTTGCTTCAATGAAAATGTAAAATTTTTTGAAAAAACCGGTTATTGAAGATGTTTTGGAGCAGGTTCAGTCTCTATTTTCATTTTTTCTGTTATGTAGTATGATGCAGGGAGAGGTATTCATGGATCTTGTGTATCTTTTTCACTATCGGGACAGGATCGAAATGCCTTTTTATGGTCTTGATCCGGTTCTCTTCAAAAGGTTTGCCGGCATCGGTGACTGGGCGCCTCTTTGCAGACGTTTTGTCTTTTTTGAAACACGGATCAGCTCCGCTATGCTGCGCCGTCTCCTGGCAGATAAGCCCATTGTGGAAGTTAATGCCGGAGAGGAAGGCGAGGTCACCGTTTCCGGGTTTTTCAAAAGACCCTGGAACGACCGGAATGCCGCTCCGGCGCCTGCCGCCCTGCCCCCGCCGGCAGTTCCTCTGCAGGGAACCTCTCCGGGAATAAAGCCCCGGCAGATCCCCTTAAATGACGCAGACTGTTTAAGCGAATCACTTTCACTGCCTGAAAAATTTTCCGCGGAATGGAAAGACAGACTTGAGGCAGAACTCCGTTCCCGTAAATATTCAGGACAAACCATACGATCGTATATATACTATAACAAGGCTTTTTGCCGGCACATACAGAAACGTCCCGAAGAAGCAGAACTTGAAGATTTCAGGAATTACCTTTCCTATCTGGACAAGACACTGGACCTTTCAGCCTCTTCAATGAACCTTGC
>JAITES010000208.1 GCA_031281925.1 Treponema sp.
CTGGGAGGGAAGTCGGCCAACAGAGGCATGTTTACCCAGGCCTGCCGCAGACTTTACCGGCAGGATAACGAACAGGGATACTACTTTAGCCCATCGGATCTTGAACTTCTTGAAAAGATCCCCGATCTGGCATTTGCGGGCGTAAGCTCCTTCAAGATTGAAGGCCGCATGAAAAGCGCCGAGTATGTGGGGGCGGTAACCGCCGCATACCGCCGTATAATCGATGCTGTGCTCAATTCGAATTTATTTGATTCTGTAAATACCGATAGTATGTTAAAAAACGACGGTATTGAAAATGCGATCCGTGAGGCCCGGAATATTCTGAAAAACGATTTTGCCCGTTCCAAGACCAGGTATCTGTTTGAACCGGGCTCGTCAAAACCTGAAGTGATAGATTGGCTTAATCCGGCTCAGAGCGGAGGAACAGGCATAAATTTGGGGGCAATTCTCAAAATAAAGGGTTCCGGAGAAAAAAGGCGGGCCCTCCTTGGCCCCGGAAACGGAACTCCGATGCCTGCTGCCGGAGATTCCATCCGGCTTCACAAGGCCGACGATTCCATGCGGCTCTCCCATAAACTTGTTTCTGTTGAAGAAGCGGATAAACAGGGCCAATCATACTGGCTTTCTGTGCCCGAAGGATTTGAAACAGGGGATTTAGTCTATCTGACACAAACCAGGACGATGTCAAAGCGTTATGCCCAGGTGATTCCCAGGAATCTGGATCCCTATAAACGGAAACCCGGACGGGAAAGCGCCCCGCCTGCTCAAACCAAAGAAAACAATTCCGGGAATGTTTTACCGGAACATGCCGCCGGAAGGCGAAGCGGCCAAAGTTCCTTACCGGCGGGCTTCTATGTTGCGGTTTCCGGAATAGAAGATATGTACATTGTACAATCAGATAAACCGGTCAAGCTCATTCTTTCCCTGAACCGGAAGACCTTTGCCCGTCTTGTCGAAAATAAGCAGCCCCTGCCTTTCAAACCGGAAGAGATCATCCTGGCCCTGGATCCCTTCTTTCCTCAATCGGAGGAGGCCTTCCTTGGCGAAGCAGCGGCTCTTCTTTCGGGGAAAGGGTACCGTTTCTTCATGCTGAATAATCCGGGGCATTTTTCCCTGTTCCGGGATACCGGGGCCGGAAAGGTTCTTATCGCCGGGCCCTGGCTTTATACATTTAACAGCTGGGCAGCGGCCTTTGTATCCTCTCTGGGGGCAAGCTATGTTGTCTCGCCGCTGGAAAACAACAGGCAAAACCTGGAAAAAACCATGGAAAGAAGCGTCCGCCCATCGGTTTTTGTAACGGTCTTTGCCTGGCCGCCCCTCTTCCGTATCCGTTCCGATCTGGGAACGCATTACGGCTTTGGAGAATTTGCAGGCATTAAGGATGAACTGTTTTACCTAAAAAGCAGCAATGGCGGGAAGGAAGATCCAAGCGGTTCGTTTGTAATCCCCGAACAGCCTTTTTCCATTGTGGACAAGATTCCCTTCCTCATGGAAGCGAATTTCCACCGTTTTATATTTGATTTTTCACTCACGGGCCGTACCCTGAAAAAAAAGGATTACAGGGACATAATGGAGGCGGCAAAAAAAGGATTGTCCCTGCCCGGATGCAGCCGCTTTAACTGGAAAAACGGCTTCTACCAGGAAGCAGAATACCCTGCGGAAAAGGAGATGAAGGGACGCAGTACACCGGGAAAACCCGGGCCCGGTATTCCCTCCATCTCCAAAACCACTAAAAGTTAACTACTTCGTCCGGAAAAGGAGTAGGATTCTCTTCGTACATCTCCTCAATGCGGGGACTGTAGTCCACGGGCGCCTCTTCGGGGAGAGGGGGATGGCTTTCCGCAGGTTCGGAGACTTCTTCCGCCAAAGCGTCGCCGGTACCGGGACGCGCCTCTTCCTTTTTGAATTCGGGACGGAATTCCACATGTTCGGCGACAATGGTGATCCTGGAACGGGGTTTCCCGTCCGATCCGTTCCAGCGCTGCTGCTTGAGCCGGCCTACCACCCGGACTCCCCGGCCCTTATGCCCCAGGTTATAGCAATTGTCCGCCAGCTTGGCCCAGGTTTCCACGTCAAAAAAACTCACCTCCTTTTCCAGTTCCGAATCCTGTCTATAGTAACGGTTGGAGGCAAGACTGAAGGTACAAACCGGAGTTCCCTTTGGAGTGGAACGGTAGAGAGGATCCCTGACCAGGTTACCTTCAATCAGAATGGAGTTGAGATTATTCATAGCTGCTCCCTTGGAGGGCTTTACCCTCCCATACACACACATTCGGCAGCACAAGCTGCCGGACGCAGACAAATTTCTGCATCAGCTATATATATGGTGCGGAGATGCAAGACGCTTCAATGAAATCAAAAAGAAACCAAAAAAATCGCAAAAAAAGCTGCCGGGAAACAGCTCATCTCTTATCTCTTTATATGTTCCAGAAGCTTGACCATATAAAGTTCAATGTAAATTCTTAGGGTATCCTGATCCTTGATGCTCTGCAGGGTAGGATTGCGGGCTATCAAGGCGAAGGCCATCTTTTTTATACTTTCCGGACTGATGGTTTTCCTTTTCTGTGTCCGGAAAAGCGTGCGCAGACAATCCCGGACCAGGGAACGGACATCCTCTATCAGATTTTGCCGGTTTTCTCTGCCGATAAGCCTCACCCAGCGGCTTTCAAGTTCGCCAAGATACGATTCCAGGGTATAACCTGCAGGCACAAGCCGCATTTCAATTTCTCTGGCGGTATTCCGCAGCTGCCCGGAAATATCTTCTGTTTCCGCCAAAAGTTCATCGCCTGCCTCTTCCCCGGAATCCTGGCCTCTTTTCTTTTTACCCTTCCCCAGCCTGTAAAAAAGGGCCGCAATGGCGAAAAAAACAGGAACCGAATACCAGAAAGGAAGCATAATCCGCGCATCGGTAATAAGATCCTTTCTCCGCAGTGTATAGAGATCGCTTATGGGTAAAAGGCGTCCTTTGGAGAAGATCCTGGAGGCAGCGGAAGCACCGGCTTCCTCATGTTCCATTTCTTCATAGACCCAAACCAGTTTCTGATCCTCCAGCAGGGCCATAAGTACAGGGCTGATTTCGGCAGTATAACTTTCAAGAAGCTCATTAAAATCGGAGTCCTTCTCCATGGGAGGCTCCGTCCGGAAAGAACGCAAAAGGCCTGTCCAGCGTTTGGCAATTGCCTGCTTGATTTTGGGACGGTTTTCAATGAGGAGCCGGGTACAAAGGGAAAGGTAACGGCTTTTAAGGATGAACCAGCGTTCGTCTTTCTTCCCCGTAAGCACAAGCCATTCGGGCAGTTGACGATCCTGACTCTCCGTAGTCTTTTTCTTGATAAGGGCATCCAGTTCTTTTTCAGAATACTGGCTTAAAAGCAGAACCCCCTTGTCTGAAGTGAATTGGGTAATCTGATCCAGCGTATAATAGTAGGGCGGCTTTCCCATGTGCAGTTCCAGGCTTTTGAAGGCGAGTTCCTTCTCCCGTTCCTTTACCGCCCTGGCCTTGTAGAGGACATTACAGGCTTCTATTATCGAGACGGCCTGAAAGACAGCTATATCTTCTCCCAGTTTTTCATTTTTCTTTTTTATGTCATTTTTTGCCAGGGTACAGAAATATGTCCAGAAAAGATACTGGAAATCACCAAAATTTTCCATGTTTGTAATGCAGTCCAGGGGGCGGATAAGGATCTGATCGAGAATATCCCGAAGGTACTTTTCCTTGTTCTGGAATTGAGGACTGAGTTTGTGGAGAGTATATTCCTTGTTTCCTCCCTTGCGGAGAAAATACCTGACCTTGAGCAGGGCGGCTTCCATGATCCGCCGGGGTATCATCGGAACAAGAACCAGCGCATGACCAAAGCTGTCCGGAAAGATAAGTTTGACGATTGCGTTGGCCTGGGGAGAATCCAGCGGATAATCGGCCTCTCCCTTGTTTCCTTCCCGTTCAAAATAGGGAGCCAGATCGCTTTCAACATTGAGGTAGGAGACATGCTCTTCCGGCAGGATGATACGCAGATATTCTTCAGAGGGAAAAGGATCCATGGCCGCTTCATCCGGGGACTGGTAGGCCTCCCGTATAAGATCCGCATAGTATGAAGGCATAAAAATCCGGTCGCCGGCAGTATCCGCCGTGAGGATTAACTTTTCGGCTTCCGCAAGAGGCGTAAGCTCCGCCCAAAATTTGCCGGCCGTGTTAACAGTCCATTTAACCCATTCAGGATGTTCTTCCATCTTCCTTTTGGAATATTTCTCAAGAAATTCGATAAATTCCTTTATTTCAATGTAAGGAGTATTGTATTTATTCGTATAGGATTTTAGAATGGGATAGAGTTCAAGGTTCAGAGCCATTAGGCCAATTATATGATATTTGTAAACGAAATAAAAGATATTTATGTGAAGCTTTTCGTCTTTTCATTTTTTCTGCTTGCGGCAGCAGGACTCGGCGCCCAGGAACAGGGGGCGATCCTTGTCCGGGGAAACATCTGGAGCCGGGGGCTTCCCGGAATAGAGCCCAACGGTTTCCCTGTTCTTCATGGTGAATACAATCTTAAAACCGGGGAAACAGGGGCGGACATGGTTTTCTCTGTCTGGATCTGCGGTGAACCTCTCGTTTTTTCTCAGGACGGCTGGCAAAACCGGCAGGGTATTCAGGGCTATACCGCCTTTCAACGCCGGGAGGGAGAGACGCTTTTCATAGCTGTTCCCCTGCAGAATAATCAGGGCGCCTATACTGCCATGTTCCGGTTTACCGGGGACGAAACAGAGGCGATGTTTAACAGACTTATCCGGGCCTGGTCTTCCCGTTTTTTATACTTCTTAAGTTCCATTAAAAATGCCTCGGATATTTCACTTCCGGCTGTGGTAAATTTTTAGGAGATTAAACCGTGGGCAAAAAAGAATGGTGGAAAGAAGCGGTTATATATCAGATCTATCCCCGCAGTTTTAAGGACAGCACAGGTTCGGGAGAGGGGGATCTGAAGGGCATCATTTCAAAACTGGATTACCTTAAAGACCTGGGAATTGATGTTATCTGGCTTTCTCCGGTTTACGCTTCTCCCATGGTGGATAACGGCTACGACATCAGCAACTATGAGGCCATAAATCCCCTCTTTGGCTCCATGGCGGATTTTGACGAAATGCTCTCGGAGGCTCACAAACGCGGCATTAAAATTGTCATGGATCTGGTGGTAAATCACAGTTCCGATGAGCATCCCTGGTTTATTGAATCCCGTTCATCAAGGGATAACCCTAAACGGGACTGGTATATCTGGCGTGACGGTTTCAACGGCGGGCCTCCCAATCAGTTAAGGAGTGTCTTTTCTGGTTCCGCCTGGCAGTTTGATGAAAAAACCGCCCAGTACTACCTGCACCTCTTTGCCAGTGCCCAGCCGGACTTGAATTGGGACAATCCCGCCGTCCGGGATGCGGTATACCGGATGATGAAATTCTGGTTTGACAAGGGTATTGACGGTTTCCGCATGGATGTTATCAGCATGATCTCCAAATTCCCCGCCACTGTTGCCGCGGACGGCGGTAAGGGAGCCAATATCTGTAACGGCCCCCATGTACATGAATACCTTGAAGAAATGAACAAAAAGGTGCTGTCCCATTACGACATCATGACGGTGGGCGAAGCCGCGGGGGTAACCATCGATGAAGCAAAGAGATACGCCAATGCCGAAGGCACCGAACTGAACATGGTTTTCCAGTTTGAGCATGTGGGGATCGACGAGGATGCCGAAACCGGCAAGTGGACGCTAAAACGTTACAGGCTTCGGGATCTAAAAAAAGTCCTCAGCGCGTGGGAGACGGGACTGGAGGGCAAGGCCTGGAACAGTCTTTTCTGGGATAACCATGATCAGCCCCGGGCGGTTTCCCGCTTCGGAGACGACTCCACGGAAGAACTGCGGCAGCGGAGCGCAAAGATGCTGGCCGTCTGCCTCCACATGATGAAGGGTACCCCCTATATCTATCAGGGGGAAGAGCTGGGTATGACCAATACTCCTATCAGGAGCCTTGAAGACTGCCGGGATGTGGAAATATTCAATGCCTGGAAGGAACTGGTGGAGGAAAAGAAAATCCTAAGTCCCGCAGAGATGCTGGCGGCCATTGCGGCAAGAGGCCGGGACAATGCCCGCACTCCCATGCAATGGGATGACAGTCTTAATGCGGGTTTCAGTACCGGAAAGCCCTGGATTCCCGCAAATCCCAACTACAAGACTATCAATGCCGCGGCCCAGGTAAAGGATCCCGCATCGGTGTACAGTTTCTACAAAAAACTTATCCGCCTGCGAAAAGAGTATCCGGTCATTGTTCATGGGGATTACGAAGTCCTGCTGCCCGATGATGAAAGACTCTGGGTATACCGCCGCCATTACGGGGGCAAGACACTGCTTACGGTTTGCAATTTCTCCGGAAAAAAAATTTCCCGGCCGTCTGAAGCAAAGGCGGAAGGAAAACTTCTTGTTTCAAACTATGACAGTCTTTCTGCCTCAGAAATACTGCCCTGGGAGGGCTCAGTATACCTTTTCTGATTTTGAAAAAGCTCCTTTACTCCAGGGTTTTTTCGGCCAGGCCGTAACCTTCTTCTTCTTCGTTGCCTGCCGGCTCCACATGGATCATGATGTCGTAAACCCCGTCCAATTGCTCTTTGATTGCCTGCTCCACCCGGTGCGCAATCCAGTGGGCCTCCAGTACCGTCTTGTTGGGGTCGACTTCAATGTCAATGTCGATGTCCCAAAGCCCCGCAATCCTCCTCATCCGTGTACGGTGGGGGTTGCCTGCCTCGGGAACCGAACGGACCGCTTCAAAAACGATAAGGTAGAATTCCTGCGTGCTGCCATCCATGAGTTCCGAATTGGCTTCCATAAAGATGCCGACAGCCGACTTCATTACCCAGATGCCCACCAGAATGGCGGCAATTGAATCAATAATCCCGATGCCGGTTATCATGGAAAGTACCAGGCCCAGAAGGACTCCCCCCGAAAGAATCACGTCCCCGGTCATGTTTTTTGCGTTGGCCCTGAGCATGGCCGAACCTGCCTTCTTTCCCAGGCTGTACTGAGTCCAGGCCATGATGAGTTTCCCCCCGATGGAAAAAAGCGTGGCATAGAGAGCCAGCCGCTCGGGAACTTCGTGCTGTGTGCCGGTCAAAAGACTGGAAACCGACTTGAGAACCAGCTGGGCGCCGGCAAAAAAGAGAATACAGGAAAGGAGACTCGTAGCAATGGTTTCCGCCCGGCCATGCCCCCAGGGATGTTCCTCGTCAGCAGGCGAGGAGATCATTCCCGCTACAATCAGAGACATAATGGCAATAAGTACATCCACCGAAGAGTCAATGCCGTCCCCCGCCACCGCAAGGCTTCCGGCCAGGAAACCTGCGGCAATCTTGGCAAAGGCCAACAGCGCGTTTCCAAAGAGAGCCGTTAAAGAGGCAATCCTGATGATCCTGGCTCTTTCGGCTATTTTTTCCATGTAATAAAGTATGCTGCAAATTGATGAAGCCGGCAAGTTTTGCTT
>JAITES010000030.1 GCA_031281925.1 Treponema sp.
GGGTATATTGAATAGGGAAGAGATGAGTTTATTGATAGAATTACTGGATCGCTTATATACTGAAGTATACGGGAGATATGGAGAATTCAAGGAGGCGGATATGAGACTACAGGACATCATAATGACGCGTGTTGAAGAGGCTGAGGCCCGTAAGGAGGCTGAGGTGGAAGCCCGTATGGAAGCCGAGATGGAAGCCAAAATAGAACTCGTCCGGGCCCGTTCCGAAGAACTTGCGAAAGCCCGTTCTGAAGAACTTGCGAAAGAGCGTGTTCGCGAAGTTGCCCGCAACATGAAGAAAATAGGGCTCTCTGCTGAACAGATTGCCCAGGTGAGCGGTTTTTCCGTCAAAGAGATTGAAGAACTGTAAATTTGGCAATGATTTCGGCAGGGGGATTTCCATTTGAGGCTGTTTCAAAATGTCAGATTTTGGAACAGCAACCTTAGATGTATAATAAAAAACCTGCTGTGATTTAGCGGGTTCAATAGTCTTTGACTCACAGCCGCCTTTGACATAGGTAATTATTGCTTATTATACTGAAGACCATGTCCATAACCACCAAAGAGATCGCAAAAATCTGTAATGTTTCCCGGGGAACGGTTGACAGGGCCTTGAATGGGCGATCCGGAATCAACAGTGAAACCAGGGAACGGGTACTGGAAATTGTCCGGAAATATAACTATCAGCCTCATCTTATCGCCTCATCCCTTTCCCGGGGTAAGTCCATGTCCATCGGGGTGGTCCTCTTTGACTTGAATAACCGTTATTTCTCCCAGCTCAGCAATACCATAAGCCTTGCCGCCCGGGAACGGGGCTATTTTACCTACATTTCGGTTTCGGAGAAGGATCACGATTCGGAGATGCAGATCCTCCGGAATCTGGCCTCCCGCCGGGTGGACGGTATCCTGCTCCTGCCCGCAATCCAGGGCAAGGATTACATTGATTTTCTAAAATCTCTGGAAATTCCCATCGTGACGACGGGAAACCACCTTCCGGGAATTCACCATGTGTCCATAAACGATTTTAACGCCGCCTTTGAAAGTGCCGACTATATCAGCCGCCGCGGGTACCGCCGTATCTGCTTTATCTGTCCCCCCCTGCGAAAAAAAGGAGCCCTGGAAGGCAGGCTCAACATCACCTCCCAGGATCTGCGGGCCCGGGGGGTACGGCGTTTTATCGATACCAACCGGGGTTATCAGCTTGAGATGCTCCTGCAGAAGGACTACGTGGACAGGGCGGTTGCCATGGTGCGCCAGGGGGGAGAAAAAATCGCTTTCTTCTGTTCCAGCGATGTATACGCCCTGGAACTGCTCAAGCGGTTTCGGGAAGAAGGTATTGCCGTTCCCCGGGACGCGGGGCTTATGGGTTTTGACAATTTGGATATCCTTGCCTATATCAATCCCCGGATAACCACCGTTTCAACCTCTGTTGAGATCCAGGGGAGAAAGGCGATGGATGTGCTGTTCAAACTTATCTCCGGTGAAACAGCGCCGAAGCTCTGTTATGTGCCCCACGAGATCTGTCCCGGCGAAACCCTGTAAACTGTAAAAATTGACATATATGACAAGGAAGGGTACTATAAATAGTGCACGTGCACGGTATTTCAGGTATTGAGAGAGGTGTAATAATGATCCAGCCCCGTGTTTATTCCAATGACCATGTCTTTGCGGCCTTCCCTCTGGGAGGAATAGGAACCGGAACCATTTCTCTGGGTTCCCGCGGGGATCTGCGGGATTTTGAAATTTTTAACCATCCCGATAAGGGCTGCAAGCTGCCATTCAGTTTTTTCGCAATCCGCTGCGAAACAGAAGCCGGTGTTGACGCCAGGGTTCTCGAATCGCGGATACAGCCCGATTTTAATCAGGCCAGGGGGTATCATCCGAACCGGGTTACAGGTCTTCCCCATTTCGGCAGGAGCAGTCTTTCGGTTGCATATCCTCTGGCGGAACTTCGTTTTGAAGACGGGACCTTCCCCCTGGAAGTGTCTTTGACCGCTTTTACTCCCTTTGTTCCTCTCAATGCGGATGATTCGGGGATTCCCGCAGCGGTCTTCCGTTACCGGGTAAAGAACCCCTCGGAAAAACCCGCAAAGGTTACGCTGGCGGCAACCATGCCGAATATCAGCGGCTTTAAGGGTTTTGACTGTTTTGAAAACTATAAGGCACCGCAGGGCTGTTTCAATACGTTCCGGAAGGAAGGCGGGATATGCGGTGTTTTTATGGATGGCGGAGTTCCCAAGACGGCCCTGAATTACGCCAACAATGCGATCATTACCGGCGAAGCTGATGTTTCGGTAAAACAGGAATGGCGGAAGACAGGCTGGTGGGACGGAATTTACGATTTTTGGGACGATTTCCGGAATAACGGCCGTCTGCATGACGGCGAACAGGGTATTCAGGAAAACAAGGTTGCTCCTCCGGGGGCTGTTGTCGGAAGCCTGGCGGTTCACAAGGAAATAGGGCCCGGCGCGGAGGCTGATTTTGAATTCATCATTTCATGGTATGTGCCTAACCGGGTCAAAGGCTGGCCTCCTTACGAAAACGATGAGGCGGAACCCAGGATAAAAAACTACTATGCGGTAAAATTTTCCGATGCATGGGACGCAGGTCTCTATCTTCTTTCAAATTTGAAAAGGCTGGAATCGGTTTCCGGAGAATTCAGCCGGGCGGTCTACAGTTCCACCCTGCCCGAACCGGTTATTGATGCGGCCATGTCCAACATAACGGCGCTCCGTTCGACTACCTGTTTCCGCATTGAGGACGGATCGTTTCTGGCCTGGGAGGGGAGTCATGAACACGAGGGAAGCTGCAAGGGAACCTGTACCCATGTATGGAACTATGCCCAGACTGTGGCTTTCCTCTTTCCGGAACTGGAAAAGTCCGCCCGCTGCAATGAGTTTATCCGGGAAACGGATGATACGGGAAAAATGAATTTCCGTACCGACCGTATATTCGGGCGATCCGAATGGGACATGCTGGCGGCCGCGGACGGTCAGCTTGGAACCATAGTCCGGGCATACAGGGAATGGTCCCTTACGGGGGATGATGTCTTCCTTAAACAGCTTTGGCCCAGGATCAAAAAAGCTTTTGATTATGTCCGCATTGAATGGGACAGGGACGGGGATGAACTTCTGGAAGGCCGCCAGCACAATACCTACGACATTGAATTTTACGGGGTGAATCCGCTGACCGGCGTCATGTACCTGGCCTCTCTTGCCGCCATGGAAAAAATGGCCGCGGCCATGGGGGAGGCAGGCCTTGCGTCCCGGTACCGTGAACGCCGGGAAATTTCGGCGGCAAAGCTTGACGAAAAAACCTGGAACGGCGAGTACTTTATCCAGCCTGCGGAGAATATCGACGAGCATCCCTATCAGTTTGGGAAAGGCTGCCTTTCGGATCAGCTGCTGGGCCAGACACTGGCATATATAAGCGGCCTCGGCGCCCTTCTGCCCGAAGAGCATCTGAAAAAGGCTGCCGCTTCAATTTTCAAATATAACTTCAGGAACGGAGCCGAACGGGACCTCTGTCTTCAGCGGCTCTATGTGGCGGATGACGAAGCGGGTCTGGTACTGGCCTCCTGGCCCAATGGCGGCAAGCCCAGGCTGCCCTTTGTGTATGCCGACGAGGTATGGACGGGTGTGGAATATCAGGTGGCAAGTTTCCTTATATATGAAGGACTCATTGACGAAGCCCTGACTATTGTCAGAACTGTCCGGGAACGTCAGGATGGGTTCCGCCGTAATCCCTGGGATGAGGTGGAATGCGGCTTCCACTACGCCCGTTCCCTGGCAAGCTGGGGCCTGATTCCGGCCCTGTCGGGCGCCTCCTATGACGCTGCGGCGGACAGGGAAAGTTTCGAGCCCCGCATAAGCGGGGATGATTTCCACTGTTTCTTCTCCAACGGAAAATACTGGGGCATGCTGCACCAGATGCAGGAAGCCGGCGGCAAGATCAGCCAAAGGGTTGAGATACTTGGGAGACGTTGAAGTACCTGGGAGATAGGGAAGCAATAATCAAGATTGTCCCAAAATGAAGGATTTTTAAAAAATTCACAAGATTCACTTGACATAATCCAATCATTTTATTAGTATTTCCCTATGAATAATAACCTATTAAATACATCAAATTACTAGGCATTATTCCAAAAGGAGGTTATGATGTTAAACCGTACCTGTTGTTGTCGTTAAGGACAGCCCTGAACCACAACAAATCAAGAGAGGTATATAAAATGAAGAAAAAAACTATGGTTTTTCCGAACGTAAACGTGTTTCTGAACATACTTTGGATTGTTCTCGCGGTAATTTCCCTTGGCTCTTGTTCAAAAAAGGAAAGCGCCCGGGCGGAAACGGACGCAAAAACATTGAAACCTTTTGATGTGCCCTTCCAGCCCACGGGGTATACAAACATTCTCCTTGCCATTGCAAAGGAGGCCGGGTACTATGCCGAGGGCGGTCTGGATGTGCGCTTTAATCCGCTTCAGGGAAGTTCCCCGGAACTGATCGCCGCGGTAACAACTGGGAAAATAAAGGCTGCAACCTACGGCGGAACAACGGCATCGCTCACGCTGATTGAAGCCGGTAATGATCTGGTGATCATCGGGGGCATCATGTCCGAAGGGGCGACCCTGGTAACCAAACCGGAAAATCTGCCGCAATGGAAGGACTTTAGCAACGCTACCCTTTCCGGCAAGAAGATTGCCGTAACCCGTGCCCAGAGCGGGGACATTACCTTCCGCCGTTATCTGAAAAACAACGGGGTAGATATTTCGAAGATTGAGGTTGTTGAACTTGATTCTCCACCCACGATCATCGAAGCGGTAAAAAAAGGCGAAGTTGACGCGGGGATAGTCTATGTACAATTCAGAAAGGTCGCCGAAAACCAGGGGCTTTCCATCATCACTCATATTGATGAACTGGCGCCGGGTTATACCTGCTGCCGGGTGGTTACCACCAAAAAGGAACTTGAAGCCAACCGGGCCGATTTTGTCAATTTCCTGAAGGGAAACATCAAGGCGTACCGGATCTTCAAAACGGATCCCGGAAAGACCCTTGAATACGCTCTCAAGCACTACGATGTAGAGCAATCGGTTTTGCAAAATGAGTTCTACGATTACGGGCATTTGGGCTTCAGTCCGGATCCTGCAAAGAAGAAGATCCTTGACTTCTATGAAGGCATGACCCTGATAGGTTATGCCAGGGGTACCGTGAATGTAGCCGATTATGTTGATTCCACTCTTTACGGGGAGGCCCTTGCGCAGGTTCTGAAGGAGTCGCCGAATGATCCGGTATTTCTGGAATTAAAAAAGGAATTTGAGGCCTTTAATTAGGGTTGTCTATTTATGGGCAGACTCTAATTGAAAGGCCTGAGGCGGCATGGGGCTTCGGTTCCATGCCGCCTGAAGGAATTGAGGGATGAGTAAGATCCGGCTGAACAATGCGTGCCTCGATTATGTTGATAACGGTAAAGTATTTACCGCCCTCAGCGATTTAAGCTTCTCTGTGGAGGAAGGGGAATTTGTCAGCATCATCGGTTCCAGCGGCTGCGGCAAGAGTACCATCCTTAATGTGTTAAGCGGGATACGTGTTCTTTGCAAGGGGGAATTTCTCATTGATGAACAGCCGGTGGAAGGTCCCGGGAAAAACCGCGGGATCGTTTTTCAGCATTACTCACTGTTTCCCTGGATGACATCGAAACGTAATGTCAGTTTTGGAATCAGACAGGCATTTGATAATATGGGCAAAAAGGAGATTGACCTGCTTGCCCGCGAACACCTTCACAAGGTAGGGCTGCGGGGATTTGAAAACAAGTATCCCTACCAGCTTTCGGGAGGAATGCAGCAGCGGGTCGCCATCGCCAGGGCGCTGGCCATGAAGCCTGAGATCCTTTTAATGGACGAGCCCTTCGGCGCCGTTGATACAAAAAACAAGATGATCCTTCAGGATCTGCTGCTGGATCTGCTCGTAAAGGATCAGGAAAAAAAGACCATTGTCTTTGTAACGCACGATGTGGACGAAGCGATTCTTCTCTCCGACAGGATGCTCTTTATGCACAACAAGAAGATCGAACAGGAGATAGTCATAGACTTTAAGCGGCCAAGAATCCGGGAAGATCTTTTCAAAACCGATAGATACCGGGAACTGAGAAAAGAAATCATGAGTCTTTTCTACAGGGATGTTTTGGAAAACATCGGGGGCAGCGAGGTTGTTATATGAAAAACAAAAAAACGCTGGAAAGGCTCTATAAATTTTTGCCTCACCTGGCATTTCTGGCCCTGATCATCCTGATTCTTTCTCCATCGGCGGTGGAGATAAAAAACAGGTGGATATTCTTTGGGATCGTTATTCTGATAGAAGCGGTTTTAATTATGTACCGTAAATCAAAATCGGCCCATGATATTGTATTCATCGTTTTTCTTTTTCTTGTCACCTGGGAGATCTACACCACCAAAACAAACCGGGCAAATACGATGCTGGTTCCTCCGCCGGAAAGGGTCTTTGCGATTTTTATAAGCGACTGGAAGAAGATCCTTGACGGAGTTTTCAGTTCCGGAAGGCTGTTATTTACGGCTTTCTTCTTTGCCCTTCTTCTGGGTATAAGCCTGGGAATGTTGACAGGCTGGTTTGAACGCCCCCGGAAAACTTTCTTCCCAATCGCAAAGATAATCAGCCCTATTCCGGCCATTATATACAGCCCTTATGCCATAGCCCTGCTTCCGAGTTTCCGTGCGGCTTCCCTTTTTATCGTATTCAGCAGCATCTTCTGGCCTGTGTACATGAACATGATCATCTGTGTCTCTACGGTAGACCGGAGGATACTGGAATCCGCAAAGACTTTGAATATAGGTTCCCTGTCGATGTTTCTGCATGTACTGTTTCCATACAGTCTTCCGCGCCTTCTTTCGGGCCTAAGCGTAACTCTTTCCATGTCTTTTACGGTTTTAACCGCCGCGGAACTGGTGGGAGGAACTTCGGGACTTGGATGGTATGTAAAGTACTATGCGGACTTTGCAGACTATACCAGAGTTGTGGCAGGGATCATCCTCATCGGCGTAGCGGTAACAGTTTTAAATAAACTGCTTTTGGTAATCGAAAAACTATTGATCAAATGGAAATAGGAGGAGAGGATATGAGTGTTTTTTCAAAAACCCCGGAAGTGGAAGTCCGGGAACGGCGGCTTCATTCGGTGATCACCTACAACGGCACGGCAAAGGATCTGTATGAAAAATCAAAATCGGGAAGCTATGCTCCCTGCGACAGATCTTTCAGCCAGTGCAGCTCCTGTATGGGAGGGCAGGGCGGCGGAGTTATTGCCCACATCCGGGATGTAGCCCTGGTATGCCATGCCCCCATCGGCTGCGATGCGGGAATGTACAACGCCGCTCTGGCCGCACGGGGAACAGCGCTTGCCCGCGGTCAGAAGCCGTTTTCACTTCATGTTCTCAGTACCAATATACAGGAGAGGGACACTATATTCGGCGCGGCGGAAAAACTCCGCAATGCCATTCGGGAGGCCGACAGCCGTTTCAAACCGCGGGCCATCATGGTTTCAACTTCCTGCGCCTCGGGTATTATCGGGGAAGATATAGAGAGCGCCGCCGAAGAAATGGAAGAGGAACTGGGATATCCGGTTGTACCCATTTACTGCGAAGGCTTCAAATCGAAGATATGGTCTACGGGTTTTGATTCGGTATTTCACGCCATACTGCGTAAACTGGTAAAGCCTCCGCAAAAGAAACAGGAGGATCTTGTCAATATATTTAACTTTGGGGGAACGGATACATTCACTCTTCTCCTGAAGCGGATGAACCTGCGGGTCAACTATCTGATTGCCATGACCGATCTTGAACAGCTTGAAACAATTTCCGAAGCGGCCTGTTCAACTACGATATGTGAAACCCTGTCACTGTATGTTGCCGCAGTCCTGGAAGAACAGTACGGCGTTCCTGAAATTAAAACCGCCTCTCCCTACGGCCTTGACTGGACGGATACATGGCTGAGGGCCATAGGCAAGGCAACAGGCCGGGAAGAACTGGCGGAAAAAGTTATTGCCGAAGAGCGTGAAAAATACCGTGAGGAGATGGAGGAGCTGCGTTCAAAATTAAACGGTAAACGGCTCTACGTTATTTCCGGTGATTCATTTGCCCATAATCTTGCAAACATCGGAAAAAGTCTGGGACTGGAGCTGGCGGGGGCAACCTCGCTGCACCACGATCTTCATACGGACAATCCCGAATCGGTGAATACACTGAATGCCCTGATAGAAAGCAACGGGGACATTCCGAATTTCTCCGTCTGTAACATGCAGCCATATCAGGTGGTAAAGATTCTGAGGAAACTGCGTCCCGATTTGCTGGTATGCCGGCACATAGGGCTTACCGGCATAGGTTCAAAACTCGGCATACCAACTCTTTTCGAGGGAGACGCCAATTACAGCATCGGATACGAGGGGGTCGTAAAAATGGGCTGGAGGATCTACGAGGCATTGCAGACAAAAAAACTGGTGGAAAATGTTGCCAGGCATTTTGAAATGCCCTACACCGACTGGTGGCTTGATGAAGAGGATCCGTTTTACTTTGAAGGGGGACACGGCAAATGAGTTTTCTGATTGAGCAGGCGCGATACACCTGCGCCCTCGGCGCGCAGCAGACAGTGTTGGCCATTCCCATGGCCCATCCCATTGTTCATGCGGGGCCGGGTTGTTCCTCAAAGGTTTCAGGCTTTGCAGCGGGAAGCGCCGGGCATCAGGGTGAGGAATACGCAGGCGGAGGCCACGTATCCAGTACCAACACCTATGAACAGGAAGTGGTCTTCGGCGGGGAGAAAAAACTCAGGGCCACCATCGAAGGGGCATTGAAGGTCATGAGGGGGGATCTCTTTGTTGTCTTGACCGGATGCACCGCGGATATAGTAGGAGACGATACGGTATCCGTGGCAAAAGAATTTGCCCTCCGGGGGCATCCCGTAGTGGGCGTGGAAACCGCAGGTTTTAAGGGAAACAACTATTACGGACATGAGATTGTGGTAAACGCCATCATCGATCAGTTTGTGGGAGAGGCGGCGCCAAAAGTCCGCAAGGGTTTGGTAAATGTATTTTCCGTAGTTCCGTTTCAGGATCCGTATTGGCGGGCAGACCTTGAAACATTAAAGCGCCTGCTGGAATCAATAGGCCTTGAAGCCCATGTACTTTTCGGTTATTCCTCCGCGGGTGTAAGCGAATGGAAAGATATTCCCAATGCCCAGTTTAATATTCTCGTTTCGCCCTGGGTCGGTTTGAGTACCGTAAAGCTTCTGGAAGAAAAATACGGAACGCCGTTTCTCCATTATCCTGTACTGCCGGTAGGCGCCCAGGAAACAAGCGCCTTTCTCCGCCAGGCCGCTTCCTTTGCGGGAATCCCGGAAACGGTAGTGGAACCGGTTATAAAAAAAGAAGAAGACCGTTTCTATAAATACCTCGTTTCCCTCATTGATTTTATTGCCGAGTTCAGGAACAACCTGCCCTCGGAACTCTATACGGTGGCGGACAGCGCCTATGGTTTGGGAGTGAGCAATTTCCTGATCAATGAAATCGGCTACATCCTGAAAGGTGTATATATCACCGATGATCCCAATGAAAGCCAGAAGAAGCTGGTGAGGGATGCGGCGCTTTCCAGGGATGAACGCCTCGGAGAACTGCTGTTCTTTGAAAGTGACGGCGGGATTGTACAGAAAGAGATCAAAAAACGTCTCGGCAAATCAAAAAAGGCCCTGTTTCTGGGAAGCAGCTGGGAAAAACTGCTGGCTCAGGAAACAAACAATCTCTATACCTTTGTGAGTCTGCCCCTGCCTGAAACGGTAATTGTCAACAATACTTATCTGGGTTACGATGGCGGCCTGAAACTGATAGAAGAAATCTATTCCAATGTCTTCAAAACAAAAACCACCACATCCAGAACGCAGTTCATTCTGGATGAAACCGGTTAATTTGTGTCTGTCCATAAGCCGGTTAGTTTATGGACAGATCATTTTAAGGAGTTGTCAATGTCTTTCAAAGTTGCGTTGAGTTCCTCAAACGGAAAAGAGACGGATCTGCATTTTGGCAATACGGAAATATTTTATATTCTTTCGGTGGATGAACAAAGCGGCGCATGGGAATTAAGTGAGCAGCGTCCCGTACCGCAGGGGTCAGGCTGTGGAGGATCTGTTCCGGAGGGAAGCTCAGGCGGCTGCCTCGGGCACAGCGATGAACGGCTTGATGACGTCATCAGGCTGCTCGGCGACTGCAGCTATGTTCTCACTGCCAGGATAGGCAGGAAGCCTCACATGTTTTTGAAACGGGCCGGGATCACCGCCCTCGAAGCGCCGGCGGATATTGACGAGGCAATTTCCAAACTTGCCGTGTATCACATGAGATACTCAAAGGTCAATCAGGAGCATCATAATGGTTGAAGAATATAAAATTGAAAATGGAGAGGATGGAGTTTCCTATGGGTAAACATATTTTGGTTCTTACCGGGAGTCCCCGCAAAGGCGGGAACAGCGATAAGCTGGCGGATGCTTTTATTAAGGGGGCAAAACAGAGCAGCCACGATACCGTTAAATTTGAGGCGGCCTTCAAAAATATTCAGGGCTGCAGGGGCTGTGGTTTATGTTTCAGCGGCTCCCATCCGTGCGTAATCCGGGATGACTTTGACGAACTGTATCCGCTTCTGGAAAGATCCGGCGTCATAGCTTTTTTCTCTCCGCTCTACTGGGGAGGAATTTCGGCCCAACTGAAAGCCGCCTGGGACAGATTCCATGTATATACCGGACTTGAGAATAGAAAACGCCTGGCAATCAGGGAGAGTGTGTATGTCCTCTGCGGCCACAATGACAATACCGCGCAGTATGAACCGGCGGCAAAGATCTACAGGGACATTGCGGTATACATGGGATGGCAGGATCGGGGAGTGCTGTTGGCGGCCGGCTTGCTTGGCAAAACCGACATAGACGGCCGCCCCGCGGAACTTGCTGCGGCCGAGGCCCTGGGCGCATCCCTGTAACAATCCATTGTTTGTCCGGAATTTTTTATTTTTCGAACAAGTCTATTCTTTGATATACGCGAATACTTCTTTATCGTACCATTCTTTACGGTAGGGAAGTGATCTGTACTTCTGCATGTTCCTGTTGAACTGGCTGTTCGAAATAAGCCGCTTAAGCCGGCAGGCAACATCAAAGGCTCCGGCATAAGCCATGTAACTGTTGCCGGGATTGAAAAGAGGCAGCACCGGCAGTCCGTGTTTTGCGGTAATGTTTCCCCCGCCTGAATGCATCAGGATTACGTCGGGTTTTATTTTCCGTATCAGGTTGGCCTGCTCAAAGGGATGCTGGGAGGCGATGTCGATATAGGTATCGCCTGAAATTTCCAGATCATCCATTACCGGTTTTACGAATTTATCGATATGATGACTTTTCAGTCCCGCAATTTCCATTCCCAGATCCTTTACCAGTTCCGCGGTTACAAAGATACGCAGTTCCCCGCCCGAAACATAGGCCCGCTTGCCCTTCAATACGGCGCGGTACGGTTCAAGAGCCTTGTCAAGTTCAGCATCTTCCTTTTCGATGAGGAGCCGTGCCTTCTCTTCAATATTAAAATGCCTTGCGATGTTCATGAGCCAGCGGGCAGTGCCTTTGCGTCCGATGGGCATGGAGTCGATTATATAGGGGATTCCGTATTCTTCATGAATATACCTGACATAATAATCGTCATGAGTTCCGCAGATACTGACATTGAGCGCCGCATCAAGAACACGTCTGAAGTCTTTGGGAGATGAAAAACAGGGAAGGAAGTTTACATTGAGCTCCAGGGCATTGAGAAGCCTCTGTAATTCAAGTTCATCGGCGCGTCCCATTGAACCGACATTAAGCACGTTGACAGTATGGGCCTTGTTGTATTCCCAGACGATGTCATCAAGTTTATCGGGAACCGTCAAATTTTCACGCTCAATCTTTTTCTTTGTAAGATTTTTTAGAATTCCGTTGTATACCGCATCATAGGCGGTTGCCATGAGTTTTGTTTTGAAGCCTTCGCAGTTTACCGATACAAGATCCGCAGACACACTGCCCTGAAGCTGGCCGAGGATAGTGTCAACATCATCCCCGATGAGGGCCGGTACGCAGGAACTGGCAACGACAATGGCTTCGGGCCGCCATTCCCGGTCGGCAAAGAGAACCGCCTCACGGAGTTTTTTTTCGCCGCCCGAGATTACATCGTTTTCGTCGAGGTTGGTGGAGATCTGTACGGTACTGTTCTGCGCCGGATCCCGCAGGCGCTTCATGTTCCTTCCGGCCCCATAACCGCCTATTGACCAGAAGCCGCAGCCAACCGGACCGTGGACAATTACCACCGTGTTGCGCAGCGTATTGAGCATGCCAAGGCTCAGGGTAAACTGGCAGCCGAAACTCTGACCGAAACTTCTGTTTGCCGTATTAAAGCAGCCCCCATCCTTGCGTCCCAGGCGTTCCCGTAACTGCATGCAGGTTCCGCAAAATGCAGTACCTGCCTGCAGACGTTCTTCCCTGGGCGGAGCCGCCCGTTCTATTTTTGTGTTCATATATTCTCCTAATTATCGTCCTGATACCAGCAATGAAAAAGTGTCTTCCGCCAGAGAGAGGCCGCCGTTGAATCCCGCGTATGCCTTGTTGAATACCACCCTGCTGTTTGCGGGGAACGAAACGGTGAGGAGAGGGAAACCGGACTCCTCGGCAAAATCCCTCTCAAATACACTGCCGAAGATAACTATCGGCGAAAGCGCTTCATAGTACACGTGGTTGCGGTTCCGTTCCCAGCTATCGATAAGATAATGCCGCAGGGACGAGGCGCTTGGATCGTAACGGACTTCAGGTTCTATGCCGGAAGCATAACCGGAAAAACGTTTATTGAGGGCCGCTTCATTTTCTTCGGTGAGCGGATCGGTGATCATGACAAGATGGGGAATCCAGCCCAGTTCATCGGAAATAAAGTTGGCCAGGGCAGGCCCGTAATTGGAATCCGCGGCCACAACTCCGTAACGCTGAAGATCGATGTCATTATAGGTATCCGCAATGCGTTCAAAGTAATCAAAGTAGATTTCCTCTTCGGCCCTGATCGCATCGTCAATGATCCTGTCTTCTATATTCAGGGCCTTCCCCACATTGCGTAAAAATTTTGACGTCTGGAAAAAACCTATGGGCATCTGCTCCCGGATATAGGGAATCTCATGTACTTCCCTGAAGCTTTCCGCGGCCCGCTCTGCGTATACATCGGACAAGACAATATTGAGAGCGGCATTGCCGCAATTACGAAGATCCTCAAGGGTTTCCCTTTCACCGAAAAAAGTATTTGCCTCAACGCCGATGAGTTTTAATACCCGCTTTATCTCCTTCAGATTACCTTTATAAAAAATATCGTTACCCGGAATGATGCCGAAAACATTGACGGTTTTTGTGAGCCGTATTTTCTGTTTGACAATAAATTTTCTGATCAACTTTTCGAGAACCAAATCGTAACCCTGCTGGGCGTTGCCCCTGAAACTTGGAGTCTGTACGGCCAGTACTCTCTCCGGCAGATCTTCAATATGATCCACGGCGGAGAGTATGTCGTCGCCGATCATCTCCACCATACAGCCTGAAATGACGATGTATAGATCTCCGTCTATCACTTCCATGGTGCTGCGGATCTGTTCTTCAAGCCTTGCCTCTCCGCCGAATATGATTTCTTTTTCCGACACATTGCTTGAAGGTATCGAGGTGGCTCCGCAGTAACCTCCGCCGAGGTAGGAGGCTCCCGAGTTTCCGCCGATGTAGTAGTTATACGCGCAGCCCGTGGCTGCATGAACAATGGGTATGGTACGGGGCAGTGCCCGTATTAGCGCCAGCGCGCCGCCCAGGGCGCATACATAGCGGGGCCGGTCAATTACAGTGCTCACAATACGCTCCTTGCTTCCTTAGTACCAAATGGGACTTTTTTCCTGGGGAGGATCTTTCCACAGCACGGTGGAAAGGTAGCGTTCCCCCGTATCGGGGAGGATCGCCACAACGGTCTTGCCTTTGCTTTCATCCCGGCCTGCAATCTTCGCGGCGGCATAGGCTGCGGCCCCCGAGGAAATTCCGACAAGAAGCCCCTCTTCACGGGCCAGTACCCTGGCGGTATCAACCGCTTCTTCATTGCGGACACGGAATACCTCATCCACCACGGAGAGATCCAGCACATCCGGCACAAAGCCCGCGCCGATTCCCTGTATCTGGTGGGGACCGGCTTTCCCCCCTGAAATCACCGGAGACGCATCCGGTTCAACGGCCACCGCCCTGACTTCAGCTTTTTTTTCTTTCAGGGCGCAGCCTGCGCCGCTCAAGGTTCCCCCGGTGCCGACCCCGGCAACGAGAATATCAACCTTTCCCCCGGTAGCCTCCCAAATTTCAGGGCCCGTGGTCTTCCTGTGTATTTCGGGGTTTGCAGGATTGGAAAATTGCTGGAGAATCAGACTGTCCGGTATCTGGGCATTCAATTCCAGCGCCTTGTTTATGGCCCCCTTCATGCCCAGCGCTCCGGGGGTCAGCACAAGTTCCGCGCCCAGCGCCAGGAGAAGCTGCCGGCGTTCAATGCTCATCGTATCGGGCATGGTAAGAATCAACCTGTAGCCCCTGGCGGCCGCAACGAAGGCAAGCCCTATGCCTGTATTGCCGCTGGTTGGTTCTATCAGAATAGTTCCGTTTTTAAGACTGCCCCTGGCCTCCGCGTCATCAATCATAGCCCTTGCAATGCGGTCTTTTACGCTGGAAAGGGGGTTGAAGTATTCAAGTTTGAAGAGAAGATCCGCCCCGGTGATGCCTGCCAGCCTTATAAAGCGCTGAGGCCGCAAAAGCGGAGTCTGGCCTATCAGTTCCGTTAAGTTATCTACTATTATATTCGCCATAACGCTCCCTTTTGATTCGCAGTGAAGGGTACATACCCCACTCTTTAGGGTGAAGTTGCTGATTCGCAGGCCTGTATTCATGCCCGGAAACCCGATTCCGCCTTCCCCATATCATATATCCTATTAATAAGATAGGCATAATACACAATAATCTCCAAAAACCACCTTTGTCAAGCCTTTTTCCAGCTTTTTTTCAGGTTGTTACAGAGGGAAACCCCCGAAAAACTTAAAAATTCCCGGAAATTCTGTTGACATTGTTTTGTTAACTCTATATAACTTTATTAGGAAAACATAACACTATGGATTGGAGGTCCGGAATACATGAACAAGGTTTTTATTGCGTACTGGAGCGGGACGGGAAATACCGAAACGATGGCAAAACAGATTGCCAAAGGGGCAAGTGAAGCAGGGGCGGAAGTTGTTCTGAAACCGGTAGCGGAGGCGGCTCCTGAGATGGTGAAAGAAGCCGCCGCGCTTGCATTCGGCTGCCCCGCGATGGGCGCGGAAATTCTGGAAGAATCGGAAATGGAACCGTTCATCAGCGGTTTAGCCCAGGCGGAACTGGGAGGAAAGCTTCTGGGGCTTTTCGGTTCCTATGACTGGGGAGACGGACAGTGGATGAGGGACTGGGTTGAACGCATGAAGAATTCCGGCGCCAATGTTGACGGAGAAGGACTTATTGCCCAGCTTGTACCGACAGAGGATGTGCTGGACAGATGTTACGAATTAGGCAAACGCCTTGCCGGTAACGCCGCATAGTAACGCCCATTTTTTCACGGAAGTACCGTACAGCCTGCGTTGCTGTGCCGTGCGGTACTCCCGTTTTTTTTGGAGAGGAGTAAGAGGTGCAGCCTGAAATTGAAAGTATCATTATTAACCAGTGCAGCCCTGTTTTATTTGGCTGTAAACCATCTGCTCTATTCATGATTCAGTCTGAATATTACTTGTCATATTTAAGCACTTTACTGCCTGAAGATATTGGATTTACTGTACTGCGGAAACATGAAAACAAATTATTGGTACTGGCATTTGATAAAACATCGCTTGAAAAAACAATACTGAATGAAGTAATTTTGAAATTGCTTGGCGGCCTGGGATACCCGGCAGGACGCGGGGATCCGGGCAATGAACAAGCCTCCGGTACCGCTTCGGTTTTCATACTGCTGGATTATTTAAAAAAACGCTTTGAACTCAAAGACTTTCCCCACGAAGTAGGTTTTTTTCTGGGCTACCCGGCCGAAGATGTACTGGGTTTTGTAAAACACAGGGGAGAGAATTATAAACTATGCGGCTACTGGAAAGTATATGGAAATGTTAACCGGGCAAGAAAATGTTTTAACCGGTATGATTTTTGCCGTGAATACATGAAAGATTATTTTTCGCGGAAAACCGGTTCAAACCCCGGCGGAAACATGATTCGTTTTCCCCTTCGGCGCGAAATATGAAAAATAAATATTTGAATTGACAAAAACTATTTTATATGATAATACTAATCCATGCTGGAACTAAACGGAAAGAAATATACGGACATAAACGCCAAAACCATTGATGGATGGGTTGAAAACGGATGGACCTGGGGTATACCTATTAGTCATGAAGAATATTTACGAGCACAAAACGGTGAATGGAATGTTGTATTAACAGGTAGTAAATACGTTCCAAAAGAATGGTTCCCGGCATTAAAAGACAGAAAGATTTTGGGACTTGCATCCGGAGGCGGTCAACAGATGCCTGTATTTTCAGCATTGGGCGCCTGTTGTACTGTACTTGATTATTCGGACAGGCAGCTTGAAAATGAAAAAATTGTCGCGAAAAGGGAAAATTATTCAATAGATATTATTAAGGCAGATATGTCCCAAAGGTTTCCGTTTGACGATTGTGAATTTGACATTATATTTCATCCGGTATCCAATTGTTATATTGAGGATGTCTTTCATGTTTGGAATGAATGTTACCGTGTACTAAAGAAGGGAGGCGTTTTATTGGCAGGAATGGATAACGGAATGAATTTTTTATTTGAAGACATTTATAAAGGCCCTCTTACAGTAGTCAATAAATTACCATTTAATCCGTTGAAAGATAATAAACTTTATAATAAACTGGATAACGCAAAAGACGGAGTTCAGTTTAGCCATACAATAGAAGAACAAATCGGAGGACAACTAAAGGCAGGGTTTGTCTTGACAGATCTTTATGAAGATACGGATAAAGATGGATTATTACATGAATATAATATACCTCAATATATCGCAACCAGGGCAATAAAGCCGGAAAAATAATATTGCCATGATTAATCCCTTTCAGTATCTGTCAATACGTCTATATCGTTGAACAAAAGAGCCCCAAAGTAAGTGACTGTATTTTCTCCATTGTTATAGTTTATTGCCGCCTGTTTTGCCAGCCCATATTGAAATATTCGGGTCTGCCGTACTTGTTCCAATAATAATTTCAACATATCCTACCCCCTTAATATGACTTATACTGAACTTTTACAGAATTGGCACAATGAGCCCCTGTATTTACTACAGAGCAATTGAGCGAAAGTAGATTTACCCGATCCGCTTGCACCATCTATAGCCACTACAACAGTACATAGATTTTTTCCGGAAAAACGTTCTATTTCTTCTGTAATTATATTTATTTGATCAATGCTAGTTTTTACAAAATCGCCAAAACCCTCATCCATATTATTCTCCGTTTAGTTATTATCCTATCATATCCATATTTTTATACAACGTCAATTTATTTTAATCCAATTTTTTGAAAAAGATTTTAGCGCCCAGTTGGCATAACATTCCGGTTGTTACGACGATTTGGCGGCCCAGATAAGGGCTTTGCGTAGCAAACGCAGGGCCGAAAAACTGTGGGTGAAGTGAGCCGTGGGAGTGGAGCGTAGCGGAACGACCTAGGCGAACGGAACCCTGGAG